>JANNON010000328.1:0-3730 GCA_031399105.1 Blastocatellia bacterium
AGTTCTTGACCCCCTGAGTATCAACGTTAGAACCTTGTGAACCAGAACCACTTTGGGTTGGCGCAGGATCTTGGGCTCGAACAAGGACTAAACTCAGGCAGAACAAAACTGCGGATGCGCAAACGATCTTGGCTTTCATAAACAATACCTCGGACTAGTAAAACGGGGATCGAGGTTTCGGGGCTCGACCTGAGATTGACTCCTGCGGGGGATATTAGCTGTTCTCACTGGAGGCTGCCGTCATTTTTCTCTTCTTGACGTCGCTGTCTCGTACGCGCGGGGGCTTGGTGCGTGTACCGACCGTGCCAGGGACCGCAAACCCAGTGAAGAGTAAGTTGCAATGGTCGCATAAAAGGTTATAGATGCCAAACATGCGGAACAAAAGCGGCGAGGCCTTGTAACCTTTGCGAATTCTCGAACTGCGACATTTCGGACATTTTTGTGAGATCATGATTGCGCTCGACTCACTTTCTTTCGTCGTTGCCAACTCACCCGGATTTCGGTCTGCCGACCTTCGTTTGCAAGGACTCAATCTCAAGGGCTATCTGTTGCGCTCCTGCTTGCCGAACCTCTTCATTCTCGGTCTCACGATTGAGGTAGAACATCGCATCTTTATATCGTTCGATTGCGCGGCGATAGTGGCCTTTGAAGGCGGACCGTTCCGCCAGTTCGACCCAATGCGCAACCTTAACGGAACCAATAAACTCGCGCAACGCCCGCTTTGAGGCAGTCAACTCCGGCTCGTCGGGATAAATCTTCAATGCTGAATCAAGGCATTGGATCGCCTTGTTCGCCGTCTCAATCTTATCGAACGTCCTTGCTCGTTGTTGCGCCTCATAGGTCAGCGACCTGGAAGACTCGCGCGCCCATGTGAGCAAGTGATGTTTCTGCAACATTCGTACTCGCTCTTGACCAGCTTTCAAGACCACACGCTTTTCCGCGGGCAATGAGTTCGACTGCAAAGCCTCGGCTGCGCTCGAAGCATAGTCGCGGCATAGATGAAACACGTCCAAGTGAAGGTCAGGCGAAGATCCGGACGCGTCTGCATCCGCGGCGTGCTTCTGAATATTCCTTAAGGCCGCTGACAGTAACGAGGTCGAGTGGGTTCGCTTTCCGTTGAAGCCCTTCTCTTTGGCGTCTCGGCTACTGGCTCTCTCCTGTATTCCCTGCTCAAGCAAGTAGCGCGTCCAGGCGCGCCGCATTACAACTTCTCGAGCCGACAGAGCGACCAGCAAAACGACGCTGGCCCCTAGTCCCGCTGGAAACCACGGCGCCTCGTCGCCTCCCGTAGATAAGAACAGCCACAAAGCAAAGAACAGGGCCAGGGCCAAAGCAATTGCCGCAAACAAATAACCGGCACTCGACGGCATACGTGCGCGCGAAGTTCGCCGTCGCGCAGCATCAGACACCCTGGCAGACGAACGTCCGCTTCTTGGGAAAAACTGTTCCGCCGAGTTGTTGTTCAAGGTCCCCTCAGTCGCCTGAATCAGACACACTCAGTCCAGTTGGATGCAAGTGGAAAGTGTTTGACCGAAACTTTCACCTAATACTCAACTTTTTGTGCGGGTGCTGTCAATATATGATACGGATGAAGACCTCGAACACTTTGCTGATGTTTGGAGAAGAGACCTAATGGATAACGAGTTTGCCGGCAAGATCGTGCTGATAACCGGCGCTACTTCTGGAATCGGCCGAGCGACGGCTCGCGAATTTGCTCAGCGTGGTGCGGCGATCGCGGCGATTGGCCGCAACGAAAAGGCTCTACGTGAGGTCCAAAGCGAGATTCAAGGTATGGGTGGCAACTGCTTTCCCGTTCGCGCTGACATTACGAATGACGAGGACCTTTCCTTAGCAGTAACAAAAACGGTGGACCACTTTGGAGGAATAGACGTCCTCGTTAACGCTGCCGGCCACATCAGCTCAGGGACGATTGAAGACACCGATATTCAAGCATGGGATGCGATGATGAACATAAATCTGAAATCGGTCTTTAAACTTACGCAGGTAGCGTTGCCAACAATTGTGGAACGACGAGGAAACATCGTTAACGTCTCAAGTGTCACCGGCCTGCGTGCGTTCCCTGGTGTGTTGGCCTACTGTGTGTCAAAGGCAGGCTTGGACCAATTAACAAGGTGTGCGGCACTCGAACTCGCAGCCAAAGGAGTTCGAGTGAACGCTGTGAATCCTGGCGTCGTGGTTACTGATATCCACAGGCGCGGTGGAATGACTGAGAAGCAGTACGACGATTTTCTGGAACGATCGAAACTAACGCACCCACTCGGCAGGGTCGGTGAAGCGCGCGAGGTAGCTGAGTTGATCTGCTTCCTGGCTTCGGACCGCGCGTCATGGATCACGGGCGCGACTTACTCGATCGATGGCGGCCGGGCGCAAACTTGCGCTCGCTAGATCGCGCAGATTCATATGGCGGTGCGACGGTCGTTCTCGCTATACTCCGTTCACCTGTTCTCAGATTTCAACCAACCAATCCAAATTTGCTGACGTATGGACAACAACTTCCAACCGCCGCAATACCTAACGCCAAACCAGGCGCCTACGATCATAATCAAACCACCAAAGAACGTCAGCGCGATCAAAGTACTACTGGGAATCGCGGCGGCGCTGGTTGTTCTGTTGATCGCGATGATCGTTCTCCTGCTGATAGGCTTCGAGACCGGTGTGATGCCACTGCTTATCGGAATGGTAGCAGCCACCATTCCAGTGCCTATCTATGTTGTGCTGGTCCTTTGGATTGACAGATACGAAGCCGAACCGCTGTGGATGCTGGTCACTGCTTTTCTTTGGGGAGCGGTGCCGTCAGTTTTCATCGCCTTCATTCTAAACACTACCGGCGCTGTGGTTGTCTCGGTGGCTACGGACAGCGCGGCAGCGGGCCAAACTTTCGGGGCCGTTATCTCGGCGCCAATAGTGGAAGAGACGGCTAAGGCACTCATACTCTTCATTTTTTTCTTTTGGAAGAAGGATGAGTTTGATGGCGTTATCGACGGCATCATGTACGCCTCGATGGTGGGTCTTGGCTTTGCGATGACAGAGAACATTCAATATTACGGACGCGCGGTCACGGCTGAGGCCGGCTTGCCTGTGGTCTTTATCATCCGCGGTATGTTCGCGCCGTTCTCGCATCCACTTTTCACCTGCCTGACGGGCATTGGACTTGGGCTTGCCCGGCAGTCAAATAACATGGCGGTAAAGATCACAACGCCCGTGCTCGGCCTGCTAGCCGCAATCTTCATGCATAGCATCTGGAATGGATCGGGAGCTATTTTCGGGGGCGGCGTTTTTATACTTACTTACATTCTGATCATGGTGCCTGCATTCGTAATTCTGCTGGTTATCATAATTTTCGCTTTGCGCAGAGAAGGACAACTGGTGCGAGAGTTCTTGTTGCCTGACTTGCACGCCGGATTATTGAATCACCAGGAGTACAGCCAACTGTGCACCATTCGAGGTCGCATGGGCGCGTCGTATACCGCATTCTCGAAAGGTGGTATGGCCCATTGGCGCGCTTGCCGTCAGCTTAACCAGCTTGGCAGCGAACTCGCTTTTCACCGGAGTCGGGTAGCCAGAGGTCTCAGCGACGAAGAAGAACGCGAGCGTGAATTTGCATACCAGACCGCAATTCGAGATGTGTTGCGACAACTGCGTCCTGGCTGAGGGGCCACAGTAACAAAGCTCGCGCCTTCCCTCGTGTTGGCTTATACTACGCCGCGAG
>JANNON010000349.1:0-3749 GCA_031399105.1 Blastocatellia bacterium
ACGCCAAAGGCTTCGCCATTCCAACATGAACTTCAATCCCACCACGCTCGAGATCTACCGCGCGCTCTACACTTCCGTGGCTGAAGAGATGGGAATCGCGCTGCGCCGCACTGCGTTCTCACCGAATATTAAAGAGCGCCGCGATTACTCCTGCGCCGTTTTCGACAGTGAGGGAAATGTAATTGCCCAAGGCGATCACATGCCCGTGCATCTTGGTTCCATGCCGATGGCGGTTGCGGCCGCTCTGCGGCAAGTGACATTTCAACCGGGCGACGTCGTTGCCTTGAACGATCCCTTCGCCGGCGGCACGCACCTGCCAGACGTAACGTTGGTAGCGGCAGTCTTCGATCGCGAATCGCAGGCACGCGGCTCCGGTTCTCCCCATCGCCGCGTCCCCGCTTCCGCGCACCTTCGTGTCTCCCCGTCACCGCGTCGCCGTGTCTCTTCTTCTCCCCTCTTTTACGTTGCCAACCGCGCCCACCATGCAGACATCGGCGGCGCCACACCCGGTTCTATGGGACTGGCGACCGATGTCTATGGCGAAGGCGTGCGCATTCCACCAATCCGACTGCTTCGTCACGGTGAGATTAACGATGACGTGATGCGACTACTCCTGGCCAACGTTCGTGGTCAACGAGAACGACAGGCTGACTTCCAGGCACAGATCGGCTCGCTTACAACCGGCGCTTCGCGTTTGCTTGAAATCGTTGAACGCCGAGGCCGTCTTGAGGCTGCTGCTTATGCAAAGCACCTGATCGAATATTCCGCTCGTCTTATGCGTGCGGCAATCCGATCAATTCCAGATGGTGAGTACGCCGCGGAAGACGTTCTTGACGACGATGGAATCACCGAAAGCGCGATAACGATTCGTGCGCGCATTACAATCGCCGGTGAACGCGCACGGATTGATTTCAGTGGCAGTTCGGCGCAAGTCGCGGGGTCGATCAATGCGGTGGAAGCGATCACCACTTCCGCGGTTGCGTATGTCTTTCGCTGTCTCCTCGGCGCGGATGTCCCTGCGAGCGCCGGCCTGATGCAACCGCTAGAAGTTTTGGCGCCCGCCGGCACGATCGTGAACGCTGTGCATCCGGCATCAGTTGCGGGAGGGAATGTTGAGACGTCACAAAGGATCGTTGACGTGCTGTTTCGCGCGTTGGCCCACGCTTTACCGGAGCGCATTCCGGCAGCAAGTCAGGGAACGATGAATAATCTGACGATGGGCGGAATCGATCCTCGCTCGGGGGCCGAGTTTTCCTACTACGAAACTGTTGCTGGTGGTATGGGCGCCCGTGCACGGCACGACGGCTTGAGCGCGGTGCATACGCACATGACGAACAGTCTGAACACTCCTGCGGAAGCGCTGGAGTATGCGTATCCGCTGCGTGTACGCGAGTATAGAATTCGAAAGAGTTCAGGAGGAGCAGGGAAGCGGCGCGGTGGCGATGGTGTTATTCGTGAGATTGAGACGCTCGTTCCCGCGCGCATGTCTTTGCTTTCGGATCGCAGAAAACACGCGCCTTATGGATTGGCCGGAGGCGCGCCGGGTAAGACTGGACGGAACTCGATCATTCGAAACGGAAAAGCTAAAACGATCGCATCAAAGGGCAGTTGGGAGCTTGCAGCCGGAGATGTAGTGCGGATTGAGACGCCAGGTGGTGGCGGCTTTGGAGAAACCTCGTAACACCCTTCTCTTAAATTCCTTTCATTCACAGCGGGCTCATCAAATGTCCGACATGCTTCAGCTTGTCGTCGAGATTTACGACACTCAAGCAAGATAATACTTGTGACGTCGCACCTTGAGAGTTACCAGTCCAGACGACAAGCTGAAGCATGTCGGACATTGATGAGGTGGTGAGCGTTTTTGTGCAAAGCCCTGCTGAGCCGTGCCACTTAATCCTATCCAGTCGCCGAGGTTTCAATCTGCGGTCGTTTTCGACGCCACACAATCAAGCCGATTCCGGACATGATCATCGCCCCGCCGGCGAGTGTTCGCCAGCCCAGTTGTTCTTTCAGCACCAGCATTCCCAGAATCACGGCCACCACCGGAGTTACTAACGCGATCAGCATCGTATTGGTGACGTCCATGTGTTGGACCAGCCAGTAATAAAGCAGGAACGCCACGACCGATCCGACCACCGCGAGATAGAGCAGCGCCAACACAGCCATCGGCGTCCAGTGATAGTTCAGCGGATTTCCTTCCAAAGGAATTCCGATCAGCAGTAGCGGCAGCATTCCGAAAAACATCTGACCGCCCGCAAGAATAGCCGGGTCAAGTTTCTTTCCATAAGCCTTGACGAGTACGTTTGAATACGCCGCGCACGCGGAACTGAAAACCAAGGCGATACAACCTGCCAATGCTCTTGGGCCGGCAACTCCAAGCTGACTGGAAAAAACCACCGCCACACCAAAGACACCCAGGGCAATTCCGAAGAGCTTTGCCGGCGTCAATTGTTCACTTGGAAGGTAGAAGTGGGCGATTATCAAACCAAAGGCGGGAATGGTCGCCTGCAGCAACGCCGCGAGGCCCGAAGAAATATGCTGCTCGCCCCAAAACAGCAATCCATAATTAAGAGTAAAGGCCAGCACCCCCGAAACGGCTAGCAGTAACCAGTCACGGCGCGAGCGCGGCCACTTCAATCCGCGAATAGCGACGATCGAAACTAGAATCGTAACCGCGATGACAAAACGTATTCCAGCGAAGGTAAGTGGCGGGAGATCTTCGAGACCCAGTTTTATAAACAACCAGGTCGAGCCCCAGATAAGGCACAGCACAAGCCAAACGAGGCGCGCTTTCATCTCTCTTTGAATACCTCAGACGAGCGAATCAGAATTGTTGCAACTATACATGAAGCGGCGAGTTGAGAGGTTCACCCGACTCAACTCGCCGCTTTTGTCCCGCTGCTCTTTGCTAAATCAGGCTGATGGCATCTCGAGCTTGATAATGGCAAATGCACCGCCCTGCGGATCCATCATCGCTGACATCCTGCCGACGCCCGGAATGTCCATCGGCGGCGCACAAATCTTGGCGCCCAACTCGGCGGCGCGGTTCGCAGTAGCGTCAACATCCGCTACCGCAAAGTAAGCCTCCCAATGTGGAGGTACGTCGCCCATTTCAGGTGGAGGAGTGTACATCCCACCGGCCGGACAATCACCATTCATGAACGAGGTATAAGTCATCGGGCCCATCTGTTGCTCATGCTTACCCCAGCCAAATAGCCCCGTGTAGAAATCGCCGGCTTTACTCGTGTCGGTGGTGGCGAGCTCGTTCCAGCACAGCGAGTTCGGAACATCGCGTAAACCAACTCCGTGATGGGTTCCCGATTGCCACAGCGCAAACACCGCACCGGTTGGATCCTGAATCACCGCCATGCGTCCGAACGTCATCACGTCAAATGGTTCCTTTATCAAAGTACCGCCAAGCCCTTTTGCTTTTGCGGCGCTTTCATCGGCATCCGTGACCGACACATACGAAAGCCAATTTGGGGGGACGCCCATCGCTTCCATGTCGGGCATCATCTTGTAAAGAGCGGCCACCTGTTTGCCCTCTTGCTCGAGCATTGTATAGACCATGCCCGGACCCATCGGGTTGTCGGTAAAACTCCATCCGAATAGTTCGGTGTAAAACTTCTTCGCCGCTTCGCCGTCGCTGGTCGCGAGTTCAATCCAGCAAAATGTTCCTAGGCCTGGCTTCGCGATCTCCTGAGTTGCTGCTTCCGCCATTTCTATCTCCTTCCTAATCTCTTAAGGGG
>JANNON010000353.1:0-2178 GCA_031399105.1 Blastocatellia bacterium
CCCCTCCGTCTTGGTGCAGACCCTAACGAAACGAGGGGCGCCCACGGAGGGACGCCCCTACTATCTTAGTGATCATGATTCCGCTCGCTCGCGAAAGGCGGTCACCGCTTCAATCGCTCCTTCGTGCATGCGCTCGGGCCTCACGTAGAGCCAGTGCTTTTCAAACTCCTCATCGTTCATCCCTGCACTAACGTTTCGTTCCTTCTCTTTCAAATACTGTTCGGCCCAATCGCGCAGGTCATAGTCGCGATTTAACGCCATTCGTGCTTCATGCATTGTCACTTGGGTAGTCAAAATCTCGTTTCCCTCCTCAAATCCTTTCGACGTTCTCTGCCGGCGCCACGATGATCGTCTTGAAACTCGACATTCGCACCAGCCCCGGCGCTGCACCTTTTGGCTTCGATAAGAACTTTCGCTGTGCGTAATGAACGTTCACCTTAGCATCCTCGCCGGCCTGACTAAACTTCGCCGCCAATTGCGCTGCCTCAATCATAGTGCGTTGTGGGATTTCACTGCGACCCAGGTTGCGCACTACGACGTGTGATCCGGGATAGTCTGCAGCATGGAGCCAAAGGTCATGAGGCTTGGCGACTTTGAAGGTCAAGTGATCATTGGTGCGAGCAGCGCGCCCTACCAGGATCTCGTAACCATCCGACGAACGATAACGTCGCACGCCCGGAAGATTTGGCGTGGGATCTTTTTGCTTCGTCGCCGGTGCGTCCTTTTTAGTCTCTTCAAAATCCCGCAATCCTACGTCGTCTTTGTTGCGTATCACGCCTTCGAGTCCGAGTTGTTGCTGACGAAGATCTGACAACTCTTGCTCGAGCTGGGCCATGCGCACGGCAATCTCTTCCTTCGCGCGTTTCGATTTCGTGTAGCGGGAGAAATACTGGGCAGCGGCTTCCTGCAAACTCTGGCGCTCGTCCACTGGAATTTCCAAGAACGGCTCGCCCGCTGTGTAATAGTCATTGACGCGAGCCATCGCCCCAACTCGTTGCGCATTGTTGATGTTCGCAAGGAGCAAATCACCCCCACGTTTGTGCTGGTCGGCGTCGCCATGGTTGACCAGATCCTTCTCCAGATTGGTCCGCAGCTTTTCTCGTTGCGCAATCTGACGACGAAGTCGATCGCGGACAGACTGAACGCGTGCAGCAAAAAGGCCGGCGTCAGCAAGAGCAGAGAAGAATGCGTCGGCGGCTGCGGATAGTGAAGGGAAGTCTCCCTTTTCGATTGTCATGCCACGAATTTTGACGTTGGCTTGCAATGGCGGCTCGAGGTAGGTTTCGCCAATCTGTTGGCCTACACCTTTGGGAGCGCGGAGCGCATGCGTGATCACGTCCTGGGCATCGAGTAAGAGCAGGTTGGCCGAGCGCCCGGTTAGCTGAGTCACGAGGGTTCGTTGGTATCGCTCACCAATCTCGTCCTCGCCCGAAAACCTGAGTCTGACGATGCGCTCAGTCTCGTGAGTAATGATAGAAGCCAGTTCCGCATTTGTGAGAGTGCTGCGAAGTGCTTGAGCAAACGGTCCGAGTGGAAGTGACTGCTTTTCAAGATCGCGAACGCGGCGGGCGATGAGGTGCAAACGGGGTTCGTTGGGCTCAACGCTCAGCAATAGATAACTGCCGTCTCGCAAGCGGAAGTCCAGGGCCAGACTGGCTTTGGAAGGTTGGAATATCTTCCCAAGACACCGCCCCACAATAAGTGGAGCGGCCTCATCGACCACCGCTTTTATCGTTTCTTGATTCACGATTCTCGCAGTAGAGGCTAACAGCGAATTGGGGATCGATCAAAACACTTAGAGAAGAAAGAGGTCGCGCGTGAGGGATGCGCGATGCGTGGGGAAGCAAAAGCTACTCGATCACACCAACCCGCTCCCGAGACTGTATGTAACTAACGCGCTGAATATTAAGAAGACCAGATGGGCAGTCTCACTGTCAGGAAGGTGGACCCTGTCCCCGCTTGAGTTTCGGCGCAATGGAGATTGATAGAATCTTGAATCTGCCAACCGACCTTGAAACTAAGGGAACTTGAGCGGGGACAGGGTCCACCTTCCTGACAGTGAGACTAGCGATCTTGATTTGTCTCCTTAAACCCTCTCCTTAAACCCTAACCGAGGGTACTGATCTAACTCCCGATCTGTTAGCAGGCAAAGAAAAAGGACAGACACGAATGTCTGTC
>JANNON010000417.1:0-17355 GCA_031399105.1 Blastocatellia bacterium
TCCGCGGACTCGATCATGCTCGCCGTTTCATCTGTTCGAGCTATTGCCTGCTGGAGCCGCCCGGTTTCTGGCTGCCCATCCCCTGGCCATCGCTGGGCTTCTCGCTGCCCATCCCTTCCTTGCCAGACTTTCCCGCACCCATGTTGCCACCGCTGCTCCCATAGCCGCTCGCTTGTTCATCGTTTTGATCGCTGCTACCGGAATCTTCCTGCCTCTTTTTCGCTTGTGCCTTGTCTTTCTGATCTGCCATGGTGCTTATCTCCTTTTCTATGGTTAACGTAAGACATTTATTTTGACTAGGTCTGCCCGCCGACGCCAGTCCTTTGCTCGGCGACGATCTGCCAGCGGCCCGCCCTCCTGACGTACACGAGGATGTACCTGGTCCTCCTCTCCTTTGCCTCTTTGGCGTCCCTCCTGCCCGTGGTGACCCAGAGCCCGGTGACGACTGCCGTGTCTCGGTACACGCGCACGCGCACATCCTCACTACGAAACGACTCTACGACCATAGCCCCCGATTTTGTGAAGTTGATGTGCTCAGCCTTTCCCATAAAGTTGCCGTTGCCAGGAGTGTAGGTGTAATCGTCAGCGAACAGACGCTCGTGTACCGAGGCGTCGCGCCGCGCCGTTGCTTCCTCGTATTCCTGGTTCAACTTCAAGACTGCTCGTTCGTCATCCAACCGGGCGAGCGTCGGAGCAGACGAAACAAATGTCATGAGCATGATTAAAAGCAGCTTCTTCATTCATCCCTCTCTAACTTATCTCCGCGTGGAAGAAGATTAACGCCGGAGTTGACCGGCCGCGGTGCGAACTACTCTGCCTTCAGACGCCCCTTCATATCAGTGTAGGCAGTTTCGATCAGCTTCAACAGAGCTGGGGCATCGACGGCACGTTCAGGTCTGAGTTTCACATGGCGCATGAACTTTCCAGTGCCTTTCAACATCCGCTCGGGATCGGAAATCTCGGCAAGGCATTGACATAGGCGAAAGCCGCATCATCTACACATGCGGTCGGATGGCCATCATGCAATAACTCTTGAACATCGTCTCCGCTTTCGCGCATGGCCTCAAACCAGCGTTGCGCGATCGCTCCCAACTCATCCGAATGCTCACGCATCCAGGCCTCGATAGCCGGGTCTCGCTTGACCGAACTCGGGAACCGCAGAAGTTGGCTCATGGCAATTTCATTTCGACGCTGGGCCACAAGCTGGAATTTGGAGTCCCGCGGCCTCCAGCGCCGTAAAACGTTTGAGTTGCCCGGATGGCGCGAATTCATTCAAGCATCGCCGGACGAGTCAAGTTGCGAAACACGCTCCCGCCGGTCCGGTCCAACATTTGTTGGCGGCGCGCTCACCGGCGACACGATTCATGTGTTTGCCAACCACATGATGAAATAGACCGCCAGAGAGAACAGGAATACGGCACCACCCGACGCGAACAACGCCTGAAAATAGCCTGTATCTGCGTGCGTAGAGGACAAAGACAGTGGAAAGTACGCGATAATGAAAGCCTCCAAAACGATTGCTGTTACACCAGGTATCCAAAGGCGTACGGGTAACCAATTCATGATGCAAAAGACGATCGTGACCACGGGCGAAAATACAGCGGCGAAACCCAGTGCCGCATTTACAGAATCTTCGAGAGTTCCTCCCAGACGAGGATCCCAACGGCCAGGTTTAGTGCGGTCAACACCCATTTGGATTTGGGCGAAGAGCTTGCCGAGCAAATGCGTCGCGATCGCGAGAACAAGCGCGACAGATATGATAATGAGCGGGAGCAGATGGTGCTCAACTTTGCCGAGCCACTGGACCAGCAAAGAGGGGTCTTGTTTAAGCTGCGCAGGCGCCGCGACGAGAGCAATCAAATATGACAGGGCGACGCCACCCAGGAGAATTGATGTCAGATCCCGTGATACCTCTCCCGCCTTTGCACAGTTCGCAAAGGCAGTGCGTGTCCGACGCAAAAATCTAATCGCGAAGTTCAGGTATGCTGGAGCTATGTCTAGCCAACCTTTTACTTCCTTCTCGGTCATCTGACACCTCGCTACGGAAGTCGCCTAAGGCCTGAGTTGACGCGGCAGCCCGAATTCAATCAAGCATCGCCAGACGAATCAAGTTTGCGAAACACGCCCCCGCGCGCGTCCAACGATTTTCGACATCGTCTCGCGCGGAGCTAGTACAAGTTGAATTTGTCTACCTTCAAGGCTTCCCTTTTATTAGTCCATTCTGGTGCTATAAGGAAATAGCAACCTAACGTTGGCCGGCTTTGCCCTAAAAATCCTCCGTTGGCGCAGCTTCGGCTTGCCGCCGGATGTGAGGCGGTGGCTATGCCCCGCCGCCAGCAGCCAGATTATTTCCGGGCTATGCCCTTGGTTCGAGCTCAGCCTCTCGAATTAATGGGCCAAAGGCCGCACCAAGGGCTTAGCCCAAAATTTCAAAAGGCACCTCGACGGCGGGGCCTAGCCACCGCCTCACATCGGGCGGCAAAGCCGAACCTGACCTGGCCCTGGACTTTTGAGGCAATGCCACGTTGGCCTTCAATTGCCCGGAGCGTACTCACATTAGCTGCGGTATGAATGGCCGTCTTAACTTACTTACCAGTTATTGGACCCTGGGAATATTTACTGTATCGCCCATCTTGATCGATTCTTCCGAACCGGTTTCCCACTCGCCAAAGGAGTTGACGTAGAAATTGATGATGCTGATCCAGTTTTGTGAAACCTGCGTGCTGCTGCGGTAGAAGGTCTTGTAGTGAAATGTTGCTTTGACAGGATGAATGATAGTACCGGGCTTACCGCCCATGTCGCGGCCGAATTGCCAGGGACGGGTCGCACCACCTACGAGCGAAGTGACTTCGACCGTTACCGCTCCGTCGACCCCTCTGCGGGCTGGCTTTTCACCTTTCCGGCAGCGAATTATTCTTTTGAAGAGCTCAAGATTAGGCCGCGCGCCGTTGCTAACCTTTGTCTGCGGCACAGGACATTCCATGATCGGGCGGTCGGCGGACAGCGTGTTGTCATCGTCAACCGTAGCGTGGCCAACCGGAATCGCACTTGTTTCGCCCTTGAACGGCGCCGCCCCGGCCAGCGGGCGCATCGACTCGACCGTGCAATCATGTCCGTCCAGGTACAGGCCGGCCTTGGAGTAACTGTCGAGCAAGACGCGATAGATCCTGCCGTCCTGGAAGTCGGTTTTTCTGAGCGGAACCACAGTTCCTTTTTCCCATGCCTGCCGGCCAGTCCGATCGCACTCAACCCGATCGCCGATCTTGTATTTAAAGGCTGTCTTCTTGGGTTCGTCAGGCTGAGTCTGCGCGGTTTGCGTGGCTGCGGGTTGGGCGACGGCAGGTGGTGTCGGGCGTTTTGTGCCGGGAACGGCCCGCATGCGGTCCTTCGTAACAAAATTCTCAACCCCGTCAACATCATAACGGATTATGTATCCGCTGCCTCGCTCCTCGATGATCTTGGCCTTAAGCCACTTATCGGTCCACTTTACCTCGATCGATTCACCGACCGTGTAGGTTTGATCCTGTGGTTGAGCTGTTGTAAGCAAACTCGCCGCTAACATAAAAACTGCCAAAACAAGAATACTAATAAGACAAGTCGATCTGGTTTGATTTTCCACGGGAACTCCAAAGGCGCGCGTGGCGCATGAAGGCTGTGGACTTCAGATGTTCTGACAAGTTTCAGAGGAGCTGAGAAGGAGTGAGCCAAACTCGATTCGGTAACACTCTACTACAAAGCCAGAATCCAAGAGCGTTTCAAAGGAGGCAATATAAGGCTGGCCTGCTGCGGCGCGCGATCAGCATCTCCAAGAGAACAGATTGATTGAGAATTGTAGGTTCCGAACCCTTGAATTCACGTTAGCGCGCGATGGCCTCACCTTTGATTACAGCCCCGGCTTGGTAGGCGTCTTTCACGGGCTGCAACCACCAATTGTCCTTTCCGGTTCAGCGCTTCTCGTCGGGAGTGCTGTTCCAGGTAGCCCAGTCGATGTTGCGGCCCGGAAATGCCACCTTCTTAAACGGCCACTCCTTGGCAATCCACTCACGAACTGCAGAATAGAGTCTTGACTCAAGCCCGCCGGCGAGCTCGCTTTGCCGCGCCCACAAATACACCACTGCATCGTATCCACGCTTTGGAGTTGGATTGATATAGACGCACCCAGTGACTTGCGACTCTGATGGCGTTACGACCGTATAGGCAAACGACCGGCGCCGCTGAAACTCCTTTTGATGCCAGCCGAGGTCGATCAAGTCTTGTTCAAACGTGAGGCCTTCGGGCCAATTACTCCCGGGCCAGATCGTTTTAAGATGGGCCACACTTGTCATGACAGCGTCATAGTCCTTAACGACGTCATTCACGGTGAGCATGCGCAAGCGGAACTCTTTGGTCTCCAGCGTCGTGGGAATTTTGAACTCTGTGGGGACGAAAGGATTCGCTGACTGGGCCAAGGCGGCAGTGGTGATGAAAGGCAACCAAGCCAGCAATGCAAGTGTTCGTAATCGGTTGAATGGACACATTATTAACTCCTATGAGTGTGAGACGCTCTAACAGTTGAGTTGACGCGGCGCGCGGCGAACAACATTCGCGGAAGGATACTAGTCTGGCTCGCCGCGCTCCGGTCCAACGACTGTTTAGGCTGCGACCTGCTGTAGCATCTACCTATTCCCAGTCCTTCTTCAGCAGCAATTCTTCAATCCGGTAGGCATGAAACATCTCGTGTGTCAGCAGATGCCGAAACATGATCCAGACAGAATAATGACTGAATGCTTCATGCTCTGCCGTTCGCTGCCAGTCCTCCACCGAAAGTTCCTTCAGCCTCTTGACCAGACTGGCTCGCTCTCTCACGTACTGGTCGAGGGCTTCGTCTAAATCAACGCTAAGTAGCGCTCCCGATTCCACCTCTGGAGAATTAAGTATGGAACTTATAAAAGGCGCTGGAGCAGATAACATCAAGTCGAGACGTGTGAGGAATGGCCTATCACTGCCTGAGAGGTGACAAGCGTGTTCATGAGCAGACCATTTCGTCGGGCTGGGCCGACGCTTCAGGTAATGGGGCGGCATCTCACGAATAAGCGGAATGATAATGCCAGGGGCATTTTCTAAGACGGCTATTAAGGTTGCTGTATCGCTCATCAACTTGTCCTACGTTCATCTAAGCTTTGTTTGTTACGCTTCGGCGCTGCGGTGGGAATTCACCCTCAGCAATAAAGACATCATCCACAAGAAAAGGAGACCATTGATAATCTGTGGCACTTTGCGTAGCCACCAGTTGGTGAATATCAAACGGTCGATTAGCGGCAGTGACAAACCATCACGGCTGAGTTGCACTTGAATCGGGATTTGAATGGCGACAGTTGAAACCCAGGGAATGAGTTGAAGCACGATCGCAAGCCAGATTGCCCACCGTGGGATTGGAACTGGCTTAAACCACACGAGAAACACTGTCAAGATGGTGGTGATGATCAGCGGAATTACCATGTAGCCTATGACTAATGGACCAAGCGCTTGGTGGTATGCCCGGAACTCGCTCGCTCCGATCAGACGCCATGTCGGATAGTTGACGAAGCTTTCTATAAAAGACGCGCCCATGCCGTAGAACACAAGCGCGAAGGTGATCAGGAAGAGCCAAGTCGAAGTTCTAGATGATGCCTGCATTCGTCCTTACTTAAACTCGGAGAAGCATAACGTCTGAGTTGACGCGGCGGCTCGAATTCATTCAAGCACCACCGGTCCGAGCAAGTTGAGAAACACGCTCCCGCCGCTGCAGTCGAACGATTTGTTGGCGGTCGCCGTGCTATTCGAGCGTCTTTACATTCATTGGCACAACGTTGTCCAGCGTTTTGTAAACAATTGGAGACGCTTGAACCCGCGACTTGATATCGTCCCGCTCGGCTGGCAACGCGTTGGGGAGGAAACCTATCGCGAGTGCTTCGTGACCTTGAACGGCGGCAATTCAAGCCAGGAAGAAAAAGATTACATTAGAAACACACTATCGCGCCGTCAGCTGCAAGGCTTTGTTAAGCATTGCCCTGTGGGTGAGAAGGAGGCCGTCCCGAGGTCGCGGCTACTTGGAAGACTTACGAATCAGGCGCGGATCGTCGGTATAGATTAATTCCCGTTCGTCACCGGGGAAGTACTTGATCGGATCGAGGGCCACTCTCTGCCCAAAGTTGCCGGGCGGCGGCAATTCCGCGCGCGGCTCGTAGAGCAACACGTAAGCGGTGAGATCTGCATGGTAGACAATGGAATCGTTGATGCCCCCGCCGCTCATTAAGTTAGCGTGTTGGATTGTGAATTGTAATCTCCCATCTGCTTCGCGGACGCCTGCCGCGATCCATTCCACCGCGGCGATGAACTGAAAATCGGTAGTCGTGTTGATGGTTCGGAGGACGGCGGCGGCCGAGATGAGGGTGTTGGCCTCATACCACTGATGCTGCGCCTGATTGTACTTGCCGATTGCGAAGTCCGTGGTGAAGAGAACCCTGTAGCGGGATAGCTCGCCGTCGAAATACTCGTAAGGCATGCCGGCTACTTTGCAGCGGAGGAAGGCGAGGACGTTGCAAGGCTTCGGCCCGGAGACGTGGGTGCGAATCCACCGGGTCTTGACGAGAGGCCTGTGTTCGAAAGTCTTGACTTCCATCTTAGGCAATCGGGAGCTTGACGACGACGAAATTAACCCCGCTGACGGCGGGCGCGATGGAGGTCAGGTGAACCGGGCGCGGGCCCGTCTGCTGAACCGCCGAGAGTCCTTCCAGCTCTCCGCTCACCTCCACCTCCACGTAGAGGTCGGTGTTGAGCGGGCAGCCGTCGACTACGTATTCCACAAAACTGTCATCGCCCGCCCCGGCAACGTTGACGAGCCTGCCCGTCGCCACCTTGATCCATTTCACATCGACGAACGCAGGCGGCGCGCCCGGCGGCCTCGGGGTTTTTTCCATTCGGTTGGCCGTCACGCGGAAGGTCGCCTCCACCTCCGACTGCGACTTGTTGCCTAAGTCGAGGAGGTTGCGTGGCACGCGGATGTTCCCCGCGATCTGGGAGTCCACCTTCGTGACGCGCGCCACGATCTGGTAGCTGAAGCGGTGGAGTCCTGTCTCGTCGCCCATGACTGCCGCCTGGACGCGCAACTGGAGTTCGCTCGTCGCAGGGTCTCTTTCGAGGCCCGTCGACTCAATGGCAAAAACGAAGGCCGACTCGTCGTTGGAGATGCTGGCGAGGCCGACCTGCACGACGGACTCGCCAATCGCGCTGATGCTGACGCCCAGCTTTACGATCACGTCGTCGCGCACGAGGTCTTCGAGGTCGGTGCCGTCGGACGTGATGTTCGGCGCCGCGATCCCGGAGAAGATCATGAGCCGCGCGGCCGGATCGCCCGCCAGCACCTCTAGGGACGAGGCCGAAGAGACCTGTCCCTTGGTGGGATCGGCGGCATAGAGGACTATCGGCATAGGGGACGCTCCTGACGTTGTGTCGTTCCTGCTCTCTCGGCCATCTAACCCGATCCGGGAGACGACCCGAGCCGTCCCCGCAGGCTGTCCAAACGGGCGGTAGACTTTTACTCCCACCCGCATCAAAATTCAAACTATATCTAACAGCCGGGACTTAAATCATGTAACGGCTCAGCTCCCATCAAGTTGCCTGGAACCACCGCCGCCCCTGGAAGTTCGCGAAGATGAAAGCCTTCGTATCGGCGGTCGGGCTGCATGCCGTTGTTATGTACCGCGCTGGTCGACCTTATTCACGCCGCCACTCGGCCCCGTCGGCGTAAACGAGGCGCTCGATCTTCACCAGCACTCTCACGTCCCGGCCCTTCGACGCAAACCACTGCCAGTCAGGGTCGAGCGGGAACTCATACTTTTGAACTACGGTCTGCCCCGGCTGGATCTCGGTTTCGGTGCGGAACCGGAGGCGTCGCCTGTCCGCGCCGCTCGCTTTATCCATCAGAGACATCTCCCACCCCACGGCTTTAATCACCCTCGCGCCGCTATTCTCTACTTCGAGATGGGCGCTCACGACGGGTGCGCGCCTCTTCGGCGCCGGCCTCGGGGGCGGGGAGGAGGGCCCGGACGGAGGTGGAATCGTGCTGCTGGGCGGATCTTCCGGCTGAATCCTTGAAGGCGGCGCGGGCCAGTACTCCGGGGTAATGACGGTGCGTTCCGGCGGTGGCGGCGGGCTCCCGGGAACTGCCAGGACGACAGCGTGGATGGCAGCATCGGGGGCGCTCGTGAGTTCGAAAGTCGCCTGCGCGGAGACCGTAGCGGTGGTGAAGAGTAAAGCTAAAATAATTCCCGCAGTTCTCACCGTCCCACTCCTCTCATTAAAAAGAAGCCACAAAACACAAGTCTTCAACTGCGATGCGCGATCAGCATTCAGCCTGAAGGAATAGGAATTACTTGAGAAGCATGCTATCGCGCCGTCAGCTGCAAGGCTTTGTTATGTTGCCTTGGGGTCGGGTACCTGAAGATCTCGGCAGATTTTGCTTGCGAGGAAATCTTTAATCTCACGATGCCGGGGAATAGTCGAGGACGTTTGAGCGGCGCGATTAACATAGACCGTGTGCTTCTTACCTTCGCGCAGGAATTCGCATCCGTTCTCCTCAAGATGACGAATCAGGGCCTTGCGCTTCATGCAGCTGAGAGAGAAACGGCTTCTCGAATTACCTCTTGCCCCTGAATTCGTTCTTCTGCCAAGGCACGATTGGCCTCGAGAACAAGCACAATCGCCTCTTCCAAATTCGCCCGCACTTCTTCAAGGGTCTCGCCTTGTGTGTTTGCGCCGGGCAACTCTTCAACGAAACCTATGAATCCATCTGGTACCTTCTGGAATATCTTTGTTAGCTTCAGCTTCATGATCTTACCTTAGGGCAACGACCTCCTCATTGTCCAACTTTGAATTGGCAACATAACGACGGCCTTCAGCTTCGGCGCGCGATCAGCATTCAAGCCGCGCAGAAAGAGACTACTTGAGAAGCATGCTATCGCGCCGTCAGCTGCAAGGCTTTGTTGGGCAGCCGGGCGCTGGACGCCGACTCATTGATGAAAAGCCAACACGATTAAGCAAAGAAACGGTAGCCAGAGAGTAACGACTAAGCAGCGGTGCAACCAAATTAGCTGCCGCGCACCGTCTTGCTTAGCCATCCACTCAGGTGTCTTGAATAACCACTCGATCCACACTGTTCGAAGCGCGCGACTGCTGCGGAGACTTACCAGCAGACCACCGAAGCTTTTCGACTCAGCTGGTACAAAAAAGTAGCCGTGCGGCCTGCCATCCTTTTGCCACTCCTTGCGCCAATTTCGGTATTCGAGACGAACTAAGCGATCCAGCACTATGAAATCCACCATCCCCAAGGGAAAGAATAGAACCAATGCCAAAGGAAGCAAGTGCTCAATTGCTGAAATCATTACATCTCGACATGCGCTGGAAAGTTACTGACGATCGAAGACTAAGTAGGATGCCCAACTTTCTATTAGGTCACAAAATGCTCGTGTTGCAACGCGAGCAATTGCTCATGTAATAACGGTGACCTCTGCGATTTCATAGCATTCAGAAGAAAATCGCTGACAAAGGTTGTAAACCTCACGTCCAATAATCGAAGGAGCCTCACCGTGCCAAAACTTCTTCAGCAGGTGCGCGATCATATGCGCACGCGCCATTACAGTTATCGTACTGAACAGACTTACCTGAGCTGGATCCGACAGTTCATCCTGTTTCATGACAAACGCCACCCGTCTCTGCTGGGAACAGACGAAATTAGCGCCTTTCTCACGCACCTTGCCGTCAACCGCAGCGTCTCAGCTTCAACCCAGAACCAGGCGCTCGCGGCTGTGCTGCTGCTGTACCAGCAGGTTCTGCACATAGATCTTCCCAGAGTGGAAAATGTCGTGCGAGCCAAACGCCCGGTCCGCGTGCCGGTTGTGCTTACGCGAGACGAAGTGAAAGCAGTACTCGCACAACTTAGCTCGACAAAATGGCTCATGGCCAGCTTGCTCTATGGGGCTGGACTAAGACTCAACGAGTGTTTGCGCTTGCGTATCAAAGACATCGATTTCGCCTATCGACAGGTAGCCGTGCGGGATCCAAAAGGAGGCAGAGACCGGGTCACCATCTTGCCCGAGGCCTTGCTGCTGCCGCTGAAGGGCCATCTTGTCCGCGTCAGATCTCTGCAAGATCTCAAGGAAGGGTTTGGCGCGGTCAATCTCCCTTCGGCTTTGGCACGCAAATATCCCAACGCCGCTCGCGAATGGCCCTGGCAGTTTGTCTTTCCGGCAGCGAAGCGCAGCCGCGACCCGAGGTCAGGACTAACATTTAGTCACCATGTTGGTGAATGGGTCTTACAGAGCGCGGTGAAAGAAGCTGTGCGGAACTCGGGCATTCAAAAAGTAGCGAGCTGTCACACGCTTAGACACAGCTTCGCTACCCACCTGCTCGAGTCAGGGTCAGACATTCGTACCGTGCAAGAGTTGCTCGGACATAAGGACGTTAGTACGACCATGATTTATACGCATGTATTGAACCGCAGAGGTCGAGGGGTGCGGAGTCCTCTGGATGCCTAAACCCAGGTCACGACCGAAGTACAAGGATTACTGAATCCGCAATGGGCTGTGACTGAGACTGCGTTACTGCGGGATCGCGAAGACGTCGTCACCGAAAGCTTGATTCAGCTTGATGTCGCTGGCTTTGAAGTCAGCGAAGAACGCACCCTGCGTCATCTCTAGTCTTTGCGTGAAGCTCGACGGCACGAGCACTCCATCGATCTCTTTGAACTTCTTGTGCTCAGTGCCAAAGGTGTAGTTGCCGTACGGGATGAGGAAGCTCATGACGCGACCTGTCGCGGGATCAACGTAGTAGTCGATCACACTGTTCTTGCTGTCGGTAATACGAAACCCACGCAGCTTTTTCAGATCCGGTATGGCGCTGACTGTGTAACCCGCCTGGTCAAAGTGTGTCAAAACAAAGAGTGCATTCGCGGGGGGCAGATCAGCTCCGGGCATCGAGCTATAAGCGCGCTGTCCGTCAAAGATTTGTTTGAAAGAAAAGATGGGGCGCGCATCAACTTCTAAGCGAATCTTCTCGCCTGCCACCACGAGCGAAAATCCTCCGGGGATGGCTTGGGTGGAGTTCGGTCCAAACAGATCAACCGAGCCTCGCAAGACCATGTTCTTCACGGCTTTGAGTTTTTCTCCGCCCTGCGCTTTGTACGCTGCGCGTGCCAGATCCATCGGAGAGGTCGATGCGGTGATCGCTACGGTTGGCGCAGCAGCCGTCTGGGCTTGCATCGGACTAACATTAGCGACGGTCACGACAACAAGAGCCAGAAGAACGAAGAGTCTATTCATTTTGTGGGATCCTTTCGGCGAGCCTGGTGGTCACTAGACCAAACGCCGAAGCCGCAACCGAGGTTTCAAAAACTTCAGTTGCGGCTTTTTGCGAAGTCAGAGTAGCCGCGGATTAACGCGGATGAGACGGATCAGAGCAGTAAATCAATCAGCTAGAAGCTGAGCCGAAGTGCGCCGATATGCCACGATTGCCCGCACCACCGCTGACACCGGGACCAAAATCATAGAAGCCGATGGTGAGACGGTTCAGAGCAGTAGTTCAATCGGCTAGAAGTTGAAGCGGACCTGCGCCGATATGCGACGATTGCCGGCGCCAGCACTGCCACCTTGACCAAACCCGCCGCCGCCGCCTCCTCCTCCGCCAAACCCGCCGAAAGGAAACCCGAGAGCGAGACTTTGGCCAAACGACGGCGAAGAAAGATTTCCAACCGGTGTTGCCAGGTTCACGTTGTTGAAAATGTTGCTGAAGTTGATTGAAAACTGCATCGTGTAGCGCTTTGCTTCGCCGGCGCCACTGCTCGGTGGAGCGAGTCCAGGACCACCGCCGCCACCGCGAACCACTGGTCCGCCGCCTCCACCGCCACCGGTACCGGGGATCATGCGTGCTCCGCCGCCGCCACCGCCACCGCCAGCGCCTCGACTTTGGCCGCCACCACCACCCGAATTCGCGGCGCTGCTCGAGGGCATGCTACCGAAACTCCAGGTTTTGCTGACGCGCAGGTTCACCGAGAAATAACCAGGTCCCTGGCCGAAGTTGCGCGGTATCAAGGTATCTCCTGGTGCGGGATTGCGGTTGAAGTTTCCTAAAGGCGTACAGATGATGTCTCCACCACAAACTGCATTCGCCGGTGCGAACGATGGCCTTTCAGTGAACTGACGATCGAGGTTTGTGTCCTGTCCGGTAATGATGTTGTAAGGACGGCCCGAAGCTGCAGTCACAAATGGATTCAAGCTCACCTGCCACCAGGGAAGACTGATCGTGCCAAAGAAATTGAAGCGATGGCGCACATCAAAGGCCGCCCTTCCATATTCTCCGGTGATGTCATACGGATTGGCAGAGAACATGCCGCCGCCCTGACCATCGGTATCGTTTTCTGTCTTGCTTATTGAGTAGCTCGCATTGAATGAGAAATTTCTGCTGAATCGGCTATTCACCGAGATGAACATTTGATTCTGATCGAAACGTCCGTTGGCTTGGTATTCGTAGATATCACCAATGTTCCCAAATGGGCGTGTCCCACCGGGGTTGAGAGCGGTGATCGTCCCGGGCAAAGGCGCGTTGATGTCCTGGGCCCGAATCACGTTTCTGATATGAATGCTGTAGAACCCAACCGTGGCCGTGAATCGTTTGGGTAGCTGTCGTTCCACCTGGATACCGCCGAGGTACACTCGTGGGTTGTCGAGGTTTTCAGCAACCTGCCAGGTTATTTGTCGCGCATCCAGATTCAGCAAATTCGTTGGCGGAATCTGGCTCGTATTGTTGGGATCAAAGACGTCAAGTACCGACGGAACAGGCGGAACGAAAACACCATTAACGTAAAGTGGGCGCTCCGTCACGAAGAACTGCTGTTGGTTCACACCATTGAAACGATTGGTCTGCAGCGTCTGGCCCTCACCAAAGCGATTGTAGAAAATACCCGCGCCACCGCGGATGACCATGTTCGGTGGACGAGTTGAATTGGCAGCTCCGGGCGACCACGCAAACGCGGCGCGCGGAGCAATATTCCACGGGCTACTGATGTTCGTCTGATTCTCGTAACGCAGGCCGTAACTCAAGGTGAGATTGGGACGAAAGCGCCAGTCATCCTGAACATAAACACCGACATCAACCTGACTCACATCAGCCAAAGGATTTCCGCTCGAGATACTGAACTGAGAGGGATTGCCGCCCATCGCGCGAATCTCAAGCGGAGTTCTTCCCAACTGGTTACCGAGCACCGTGCGACGATATCGCTCCAAACTATCAGCAAAAACACCAGGCTGATTGATGAGCGGATCATTGTTGGCGTCGAGTTGCGGCACGATCGCTCCGGTAAAGACCCATTGCCCGCCGAAGTTACTGGGACTGCTGTCAGCAATGCTTACCCCGCGAACTCGGCCGCCAAACTTCAGCGTGTGCGTTCCCTTTTGCCACTGCAGGAAATTCTGCAACTCCCAACTATTATTGTTGTTGAAAGTCTCGCCCACCTGTGACCCACCGCTGATGAACGCGCCACTCACATTCAAAACTGGGATCGTGTTGTCGCCAAAATTCTCATTGCGATTTCGCGTGTATTGGAAACGCGTCTCGTTAACCATCGAGGCATTCAGCACAGCCGTTTCCGTGATCTGAAACTGATGCTGAGTGAAGGCGCCATCGTAGCCGCGCTCGGGTAACGAAAAACCACCCACACCGTTGTTCTGAGACCGGGACCGGTTGTAGCTATACCGCGCAATCAACGTGTTGCTGCCATTGAGTTGGTAATCTACGCGCGGACTAAAGTTGGTATTCATGCGCGGCGCAACAACACCAAAACCAAAGCGCTCGGGATCGAGATTCGCATTGAGTTGGGTTCCACTCACTAGCTCGTTGTCGTCAGTCTCTCGCCGCTGCAGGTCTATAAAGAACGAAGCCTTCTTCGCGACCAGCGGCCCACCAAGATTCCCGCCAAACTGCCTGACCTGGAATGGCGTGCGACTGTCTGAGAAAGGATTGCGCGAATTAAGACTCTCATCTTCAAAGTTAAAGAAGCTGCTGCCACGAAACTTGTCGGTTCCCGGACGAGTCAGAATGTCGACTCTGCCGGAAGGCTGATCGTTCTCAGCGGCGAATGGATTCTGGTTGATGCGAATCTCGCGGATCGATTCTTTCGGCGGCATGCGTCCGCCGGAAAAACCATCGATAAAAATCTGGCCGCCGTTCGGGCCCACTTGAGGTCCAGCGAGTGCCTGCAACGCGGCGGCAAGTTCATCGGGATCATCCGGCAAGGCATCGAGATCTTTGCCGGTGATCAAAGTTTGATTTGCGTTTGAAGTCGCTTCCGTACTGAGCGGCGTCTCAGCGGCTACCGTTACCTTCTCTTCAAAGGTAACGCGCAACGTAAGATCTTTTGATTGTCGCTGGCCGGCGGCGAGATCAACCTCGGCAACTTCTGAAGCAGCGAACCCTTCGGCTGTCGCGACCAGCAGATACTTGCCTGGCTGAACGCCATTGAAGACATAAACGCCCTCGCCGTTCGTGGTCGTGGCCGCTTTCTGAACTCCATTCGCATCGTTCAGTACGACGCTGGCGCCTACAACCGCTGCGCCTAGTTCATCCGCCACCAGCCCGCGCAGAGAACCTCTTCCCTGTTGCGCTAATGAGACTACCGAACAGAGCAGGACAATGGCAGAAAGAGTGAAGGTATAGCGTAAGGCTTTTCGAAAGTTATTCATGACGATTTCTATAAGGGACTTTAATGTTAAGTAAATAATTTACGGCAGGCCGATTCCCAGTTGGAATCCCTGGCCCAAGCCGCCGCCACCTGCTGCACCCTGAGCGGCTTGGCCGCCACCCTGCTGCCCTTGTCTGGCAGCCATCAGGTTAAGAAGTGTGTCGGCGCCGGTTACGAGACTGATTGCAGTCAGCCGCGTCGCATCTGCGCCTTTGGTGCTGGAGACCATGATGGTATCGCCGATCTTCAGATCAGCGATGGCGATGATGGGCAATCTTTCAAGCATGTCCTGAATGCCGCCGCCAGCTCGCGTAGGACCGCCCCCTCCTGGACCAGAAGGAGTTGCACCTGCTGCTGGGGCTGTGGTTGTCGTTGTTTGGCCTTGAGTTGCAGGTGCTCCGCCGCCACCGGGACGCCCACCACCCATCATCATCATTCCGGCCATGTCCGCCGGGAACCGGCGAAGCACGGCATCTTGTTTGACGACAATTGTCAGAGGCTGCTTCGACTGCAAATCGCTAATCTTTACTTCGCCGGTAGCTGGATCCAGTGCCGTCACGACGCCGGCCACGGTGCGGAAGGAACCTGTAACGACCCGCTCGGCCGTAAACCGTGTGCCGTCAGCGCTCCGTTCACCAAGTGCTCGCAGTTGATCGCCAACTTGCAGATCTTCGAACTTGCTGGCTTTTGCATCCGCAAACTTGATTGAGTCAGGAGCGTATCGTCGCATCTCGACTTTCTCAGTAACCGGAATGATCACCGGCTGCTGTCCGGCCACTGAACGAGTGGAAATCGTGATCTCTTTCGTCGCCGGATTGAGTGAGCTAATTACCCCGAGCAACCCACGCCGTCTCCACTCAGCGCGCTCGTCCTCTTGCTTCTTCGCAATATCGGCCTTGCTCATCACGATGACCATGCGAGCCGTGACTGACTTGTTATCTTCTGCAGGTTTTCCGCGCGCAAATATGCGGTCGCCTTCAGCGAGCTGGGAAAACGTGACGTCGGTCGCGCCCGTTAGGCCGGTTTGACCTGGTTGGACCTTTTTGTAGACGGTGTTGTCGGCTACAGACACGGTAACTAGCGAGCCGGCATCAGTCTTAACAATGATCTGCTTGGAGGCAGCGTCGATTACCATTACTTCGGCAATCACACCATTTGGAGTGATGTTCGGGTCGGGGGTTTGCGCAAGAGTGCCCTGGATAGTACAAACGGTGAAAAAGCCCAATAATAACGCGCGAAATGATGCCTGCATCGATCCTCCTACTGTTACTACTTCCTTTTTGAAGACACCGCGGGCGGGTGTTTAGTTACAAGAGATTAACGTGGGTACGCGATAAAGTTCCGCGCTGGCAGTTTTTACGCCTCGACCGGCCCAAAAGTTCATCGTAAGCTCAATACCCCTTGTTAAGACGCCGGCCGTGGGGTGTTGTTACACACTTGGTGTTCTAAAAGTTCCAAGGGAGCGAGCCAGACAAGCGGACCAGGATAAAAGGGGTTTGATGCAGAAACACCTGGGTTGGCTGAGTTTTTCCGGGGGGTTGGGAATGCAAAACTGGTGATGCGACTCTAAGTTGACATCTCAGATTTGAGATCTCAGATCTGGCTTCAAGCTTTCCTGCCGTCTCCAGCTCACGTGGTAACGGGCAGTCAGTGCCAGCCCCAGACTCGTCACAAAGATCACGGTGACCACGAAAGGCCAGACGTAAGGCAATGAGGACAGCACAATCCAAAATGAGGTGCCCAGCAGCAAGGCCACCGACTCAGAACCCTTGCCAATAGGCAGATAGCGGCGTTGCAGCCAGCGTCCGGTGGCGGCGTGGATCATGACTCGGCCAAAAAGCCAGGCAATAAGAATCAATAGTAAAGCCGTTAAACCGACCAGCACGCTGATAGGCGTCGGCAAATAGCGCAAGCTCACGGGCACACCGATCGCGATGACCGCCACGCCGAGAACGCCAATCACCGCGACACGCAGACTGGTTAACTGCAAGCGCGCAACGCCCCGGCTGATCGTATTCGGCATTGCCGCTGTTAGCGCCAGCGAAACGACAAACCAAAAGAGCACGGCCAGCAGTCGCAAGCCGAAGTAAGCCGGCGACCATTTCGGCGTAAGCAGTCCCGAGGGATCGCGCATCAGATTTCGTAGCTCTTCCTCATAACCGGCATACATGATCGTGGCACTGGCGGGGTTTCGCGAGGATGTCTTCTCGCGACGGTAAGAACCCCCTACTACGATCACATCTCCACCGATGCGGCCGCCTTCGAGTTGAATGACTGATCCGCCAAACGCCGCAACATCGCCTTCAACGACCCCCTGCACAATCACGTCACCTCCCAAGGCGATCGCGCCCTCTTTGACTGTGCCATTGATGCGAATTGAACGTCCCAGACCATACGCGTTGGTTTCGCTTACACCATCGATCACGTAGGTGTCTGCATCGTTCTCGGCAGTCACCTGGCCCTGGATGGCCATCACCATCAGTAACAACGAAATGAGACAGAACGCGAGTTTGCAGGGCAGGGATCGGTCTGCTCGTCGGCGGTACGAAGCCAATTCGATGACGGTTGTTAAGGCTGAAGCTTCACCCATGAAAGAGCCTGCTATT
>JANNON010000423.1:0-6529 GCA_031399105.1 Blastocatellia bacterium
CTGACTACGGACAACTGACCCCGGACAACTGACCCCGCTAAACCATTTCCGTCCCCAGCAGAAGGTGCTAGACTGCCGCCGTCGAGACGGTTTCAAACCGCACTCTCCCCCAAATTAAATCAAACCAACTGTTTAGAGCCGCACGGAAGCGCATACCTCGGCCCCAGCAGGCAAGCTCCGAGCGACCTTTATCCCGAAAGAGGTCTGGTATGGATGTCCCCCAATTTATTGCCGGCAGGTTCCGTATTGAGGGTGAGATTGGAACCGGCGGCATGGGTACGGTTTACCGCGCTATTCACCTCGGTCTTGAACGCCCAGTTGCAGTAAAAATCATCAAGCGTGAGTTCGCCGCCGATCGCGATGTTGCAGACCGTTTTTTGCGCGAGGCCCGCACGATGGCCAAGTTGCGACATCCGCATGCCGCGATGATTTTTGACGCCGGCAATCTGCCGGATGGACGCCATTTCATTATCATGGAATTTGTGGAGGGCCTCACTCTCTCGGAGGCGCTCGCACGTGAGGGTCCGTTTTCGGCGGATCGAGCAGTTGCGATTGCGCTCCAGATTTGCGACGTGCTCGAGGAAGCGCACGAGCTCGGTATCATCCATCGCGACTTAAAACCTTCCAACATCATGCTGAGCGAGCGAGGCGTTCGAGTGCTCGACTTTGGTGTGGCCAAGGTGCTCGCCTCTTCGACCGAGGTTACGGCGACGCATGCGAGCACCGGATCGGGCCAAATCGTCGGCACGCCTCGTTATATGTCACCCGAGCAATGCCTGGGCCAACGCGTGGGGGCGCGAAGCGATCTTTACAGCCTCGGGGTCTTGCTTTACGAGATGCTCGCCGGACGGCCGCCTTTCCTCGATGCGTTGCCCTCCGCGGTACTGGTGAAGCAGGCCACAGCCTCGCCACCACCGCTCTTCCAGGTCTGTAAAACTGTGCCGCGACCGCTCGCAATGGTGGTTCATAATTTGTTGGCAAAGCGCGCAGAGGATCGCCCGCGCACTGCGGCAGTCGCCCGTTCAATGCTGGCGAGGAGTCTGCACAAGCCGGAACGAACCATTCCCGAAGTCGATCCGCTTTCCGCAACCGTGGCAGCAGTCGGCAGCGGAACAAACTTTGTGCTTCGTGCCATCGCGCCGCTGGGAATCGTCCTTGCCTTTGGCGCTTTACTGATGATTTGGGCCAACCGTGGTGAAACCGCGTCACAGGTAGGGACAATCACCGACGCCGCCAACACCGCGCAAGCGAGTCTGCAAACCTCGGTACCTGCGGCGAGGAACAAGGGTGCAAAGAAGAAGACAGAAGCGAGTGCCTTACCAACCGAAACAAGCAACACCGTTACGCCCGATCGAGCGAGACAAATGGCGAGCTCCGCTTCGGACAATCTGGTCGCAGGTGTCCAGGTGTTACAAACCAAATCGGGCACGGCACTCGTCGCAATCGACGAGGAGAAGAAAACTGGACGCGCCCGTTTCTTTACGCTCGAGCAGCGCGGAAATTCGTATCGCGTCGGCAAACGCGGCCATCTCGATACGGCTGAGTTTAGTCGCGCTGACTGGTCCAGTGAGCGTGTTGATACAGACAGCGACGGTTATCAGGAGGTGCTGTTCACGGGGGCGAATGCAAAAGCCGCGGGTTACCGGCTGGTCCTTTACGTTCCGAAGAACCGAGAGACCTACTCGCTGCGAATTGAGACGAGTAGCAAGCGCCGCACGCTCCGAACGGTTTGGTCTGACAATCTCCTGAAGCCGGGAGCGGGCAAGTCTTCCTACCGCAATTTGCTGAAACAGAAAGCGAACTCGCTGTTGGCGAAGGGAAGGTAGAATAAAGTCCTGAGTCCTGAGTGCTGAGTTCCTAATATTCCGGGTTGAGAGTTTTTGCCGGCAGAATTTGCAGGTGATTCGAGTTTGGACAATTTGCAGGTCGGGAAGGTGGGCAAGCTGAGCGAATTTACTCAACTTCAAAGGCAGTCTTCAACTTGCACGAACAATCATCCTCAGCGCGCCCCCGCTGTTGAGAATCTCCATTACAGTAAGATTTGAGGCCAGTTTAGCGGGGGCGGCGCTGAGATTGAGACTTGATCAGTTGATAGGTAGATTCTGAGCTTGAAGAGTTCGCTCAGCTTGCCCACCTTCCCAACCTGCAAATTGCCCAAACTCGCATTACCCATCCAACCTGCAAATGCCCAAACTCGCATAACCCATCCAACCTGCAAATTGTCCAAACCTCGCATTACCGTCTCAACCTGGAGATTACCCAACCTGCATTGCACCTTTCCAAACTGCAAACTGCTTACCTACTTTCTGGAAATGTGTTTGCCGCACTCCCTCACCCGTGCCAAGATGTTTTCGCTTGTCCATCCTGAAAAATCTACCAAGACTTCCTATTAAATGATCCGCCCAAAATTCGATCAGGCAGCCTGCGACACGATCGGTGGCTGTGTCCATGAGATCGAAAAAAGCACCGACGCCGAATTGGTGATCGTTGTGCGTGCTCGTTCCGGTCGATATACGAATGCCGACTATCTGTTTGGCGCCCTCCTCGCTTTCACGGGTCTGCTGTTTCTTCTTTTCTCCCCTTACGAGTTTCATCAAGTCTGGGTGGCGATTGAGGTTCCGCTGCTTTTTCTGCTCGGCAGCTTTCTGTCATCACGAACTAACTTCATTCGCAGGCTGCTAACTTCGTCAAAGACGCGAGCGTCAAACGTGCGCACCGGCGCGGCGGCGATGTTCTACG
This sequence comes from Blastocatellia bacterium, assembly GCA_031399105.1. GTDB lineage: Bacteria > Acidobacteriota > Blastocatellia > Pyrinomonadales > Pyrinomonadaceae > PSRF01. The sequence continues at coordinate 2,740 of JANNON010000423.1, forward strand.
AAGCAGGCATCGCAAACACTGATCGAGAGATGGGAGTTCTGATTTATCTTTCCCTGTTTGAGAGGAAGCTCGAGCTGATCGCCGATCGCGGAGTTTTGAAAGCAGTGCCTTCGCTCGAATGGAATGAAATGCAGTTTGAGCTGCATCAGGTAGGAACGATGCCGGACGTGGAAAGCTTCACCGTGGCGCTACGCCGCTTTGGTGCGATGCTCTCCCAACACTTGCCCGCGACCGGCGAGAATCCGGATGAGCTGCCCAACCTGCCGCGCTTTGAACTCAAATGAAAAGAGCTCGCGCAAACCGATTCACATGGCTAATCAGCTCCGGTCTTTTTTTGGTGCTGGGTCTTGCATTCTGTGCCGAGGCGATGGCGCGTGTAGGCGGCGGTCAATCTTATGGCCGCGGAGGCAGCAACGGTGGGGACGGTGATGGTGGTGCAATTATTTGGTTGGTGTTCGAGCTATTTCGATTGCTGCTCTATCTCACGATTGAATATCCGATCATCGGAATCCCGCTCGACATCATCGTCGTGGCCGGCATCATTTACTACTTCGCCAGAAGAACGAGGGGTCCTGCTCGAGAGTTTTCCTCAGCAGCGGTAAGCATTGCGCCGGCCCAGCAAAACACTGGCGGTGCCTTTGCTTTACTACGCAGATTTGATCCGAACTTTTCGGAGATTGTCTTTACTGACTTTTGTTACGCACTTTATGCAAAAGCACATGACTCACGCGGCCGAGGTTCAAAGGTACTCGATCTCTTCTCCCCATATTTGAGCGACGCCGCCCGAGCAGCTCTACTACAACGAAATCCGGAAGGCCTCCGCGAAGTGAAAGGAATCATCGTCGGCGCGCTGTCCATCGAGAGTGTGCGCGGACTGGAAACTCCAATCGTTCAGATTAGCGTTCGATTCGAAGCAAACTACACGGAAGTGGTCGAGCGAGCGGGCGCCTTGTCCGAGATGACTTACTACGTTAATGAGCGTTGGGACCTGGAACGCAAGCGCGACGTTTTGTCCCCGGCGCCGGCGCAAGCTGCCGCATTACACTGCCCGCGCTGCGGCGCTGCGTTGCAAAGAGACACCGTCGGCGCCTGCGCATTTTGCGGCGTTAAGATCGAGAGCGGTGAGTTTCAATGGTATGCCCGCGGGATCGCGTTGCTCAATCGCGAAGCCAAAGGTCCACTGCTCACTTCGGACGTTCAGGAAGTTGGAACCGACTTCCCCAGCGTCGTACAGCCGTCATTCGCTAACGTGCGCGCCGAATTTGAGCAGCATAATCCGTCATTTTCGTGGGGCGACTTTCAAAACCGCGTCCGCCTTATCTTCACTGAACTGCAGACAGCCTGGACGACGTTGGAGTGGGAACGTGCCCGGCCTCACGAAACCGACAACATTTTTCAGATGCATCAGTATTGGATCGAGGCCTACAAGCGTCAGGGAATGCGCAACGTGCTCGACAAATTTGCGATCAGCGCCATGCAGCCGGTAAAGATTTCCGCCGATGCTTTCTATAACTCCATAACTGTTCGCATCTGGGCGGAGGGGTTTGACTACACGGTTGATCGCGAGGGCAGAGTCGTCAGCGGGTCAAAGAACACGATGCGGCGTTGGTCGGAGTATTGGACGTTCATTCGAAATCGGCAGGCAAAGCCGCTCGAAAAGAGAGGCGATCTGAACTGCCCGAACTGCGGCGCCCCACTGCAAGTGAATGCGAGCGGCATTTGTGAATTTTGCGGCGGCAAGATAACCTCGGGAGAGTTTGATTGGGTCTTATCGCGCATTGAACAGGATGAATCGTATTCGGGCTGACATCTTTATCGCGAGAGGCTTCATCGAACAGAGGCGTTCAGAACCGCAGAGCGCAGCGACCGGGTCGCCCGCCCAATACGCTACTTACACTTGAACCGGACAGCGCTGAAAATCGTCTTTCGCGATCCGGTCGCTGCGCTCCGCGGTTCTGAATTGTCGAAGCATTTGAGAAAATTAAATCGACTGCTTTGAATGCTCTGCCTATGCTGGCAGGCTAATTTTTTGGCCAGCGTTCGTAGCCCGTTATACAGACTGATCACCTGGAGTCTTTTGTGAATCGAAGTCTTATTGTTCTCGCCTTAGTTCTTTCCATATTGGCGCCCCAAACGCTCGTGGCAGGTGAGGCTGCTGTATTTCAGCAACGCCGCCGCCCGCCCGTTACGCAGAAGCCAACAGCGTCTGCCGCTGCCACCGCTCCGGCGCGTCTGCCGGAAGCCAAACTCGTCAATCGTGTGCTCGCTAACGGTCTGGAAGTAATCATCCTCGAAGACCATTCGATCCCGTTGATCACGATTGAGCTCGCGGTGAAGAACGGTTCCTACACTGAGCCGCCGGAGCTGAACGGCCTATCGCATCTTTACGAGCACATGTTCTTTAAAGCGAACCGCGCGATGGTTCTTAAGGAAGATTACCTTAAGACGATCGGCCAGATCGGTGTCGCTTACAACGCTTCCACTCGCGAAGAGGTCGTCAACTATTACTTCACGACCACGAGCCCGAACCTGCGGATTGCGTTACAGCACATGAAAGACTCGGTGCGTTATCCCTTGTTCATCGAAGGAGAGTTTGAGCGAGAACGCGAAGTTGTGATTGGCGAGTTGGATCGTAACGAATCGTCCCCGTTCTATCCGCTGGTGACGGGTATGATGAACAAGCTTTTCTACAAGTATCCGAGTCGCAAAAGTCCGGGTGGCAATAGAGAAACTGTTTCAGCCGCGACCACCAACATGATGCGGTTGATCCAGTCACGCTATTACGTGCCGAATAATTGCGCCCTCGTAATTACCGGGGATGTGAATCCGGAGACGGTGTTTAGTCTGGCCCAGGAACTTTATGGCGACTGGTCCCGCGCCGACGATCCGTTTGTGAAATTTCCTCCCGTTGAGCACCCGCCGCTTCCGAAAAGCGAAGGCGAAGTGATGACGCGGCCAATTGAGAATGTGATCATCAACATTGGTTGGCACGGTCCTTCAATTGGAAAAGACGACGCGGCAACTTATGCAGCCGACGTCTTCTCATTCATCCTGACGCAGCCCAACTCGCGTTTCCAGCGCGCTTTAGTGGATACCGGACTCGCAAATGGGGTCTCGATCACCTACTACACGCAACGAAATGTTGGTCCGATTCAAATTGTCGCGCAGACGAGTCCAGACAAAGCCCGTGCTGCGATCAAGGCAATCTACGAAGAGATTTCGCATTTCAACGATAAGGACTATTTCACCGACGAGCAGTTGGAAAATGCCAAGGCGTTGCTGGAAGCTGACGATCTTTATTCGCGGGAGAAGCTGAGCGAATACGCGCACACACTTAGTTTCTGGTGGGCTTCCACTGGTCTGGAATACTTCCGCGGTTACCTCGGCCGGCTTCGAGCGACCTCGCGCGCGGACATCAGCCGCTACGTAACCACTTATATCCAGGGCAAACCGCACATCGGACTCGCACTCTTGTCGGATGGTTCGCAGGCGCAGATTAAGCTGGAACCGAAAGAACTTATTGGCGAATGAATAGAAGGATCGTAATGAAAAGTTTTCATCGTCTTCGCCGGCTGGCGACTGCGCTATCGCTCGGCGTATTGCTCGTTGGCCCGGTGGGTAATGCTTCCCTCGCTCAGCAACAGCAAAAAGCGGCTCCGAATGTTCAGGATCTGCAGGCCGTTGTTGCGAAACAGGCGGCGCTGGTATCCGAATTCGAGGTCAATGGTCTCAAGGTCTTATTCAAGCGTCGTGAAGGCAGTTTGACGGTAGCCGCAGGCCTTTTCATTCG
>JANNON010000448.1:0-2696 GCA_031399105.1 Blastocatellia bacterium
GTTGCCTAAGTTTCAAGGTCGGTTGGCAGATTCAAGATTCTACCGATCTTCATTGCGCCGAAATTCACGCGGGGACAGGGTCCACCTTCCTGACAGTGAGACTGCCCATCTGGTCTTCCTAATATTCAGCGGGTTAGTTACACAAAGTCTCTACCGCCGGGTGGTCTTGACCTCATGACCGAGCTAGGCCGATCCGCTTTAACAAATCAGCGAAGCGCGGATCACCGCGAAGCCCGTCGTACTCGTAACCGGTTCCGATAAACCGCAGCAAAAGATCTCGCTTGATGTATGCCTGCTCGAGTAACTCCATGGCCTTGTCATTCTCATTCAATCCCGCGTAGACGGCAGCTAGCAAAGCCGGTGAAGCATATCCACCCATCGCTTCGATCTTCTTAACAATGGCGCGTGCCTCATTTCGCTTTTCAGGTATGCGTGCATAAGTTGCGGCCAGGTAGACAAGTGGCTGACTGTATTTCTCATCACCACCGAGCCGCTCGACCGATTTCTTGTAGTAGCCGGCGGCCTCATTGAAGAAACCTTTTCCGGCGTAGGCATACCCGAGGGAAAAGTTCGGCACCTCTCGGGCGGGCTCCAAAGTTTGCGCTTCCTGATAGGCTTGGAGCGCTGCGTCAAAGCTGCGCCCCTGCGTCAGCACGATCGCTTTCTGAAGCAATGCCATCCGCCGGTTGAGTGGGTCGCGCAGGCGCTGCTGCTCAAGTTGGGCCAGTGCGTCGTTTTGCCGTCCCATTACGGAAAGGAAGAACGCGTAGTTGTTGCGCGCAAAATCGAGGTTGGGACTCAACTGAATAGCACGCTGATATTCTTCCTCGGCCTTCGCCCAGGCGAATTCATATTCGTTTACCATTGCCTTTACCGCATGGGCTTTCGCGTTGTCAGGATCTGCCGACAGTGCGCGCTCGACGGCCGTCTTTGCCTTGGGCATTAGTTCGTTTGGATCGTTGCTGCCGTTAGCCCGGGACCAATACACCCAGGCGATTTCGGTGTGCGCGGGAGAAAAATTTGGATCCAGCGAGATAGCCCGTTCGAAATACTCGAGCGCACGGCCGCGCACGTCCTGCGGCCCATTTAGTTCCACCAAACCGCTCAGGTAGTAACGGTAGGCTTCGGAGTTCTCCGTTTCGTTCGCGGCAAAGCGTTTGGACTGTGGGTCCGTGAGCTTCAGGCTAAGTTGCTCCGCCGCAGTCTGAGCAATCTCTTGCTGAATCAGTAAGACATCGGTGGCTTTCCGCCGGTACTGGCCTCCCGCCAAATGCCTGTTGTCGACGGCATCGACGATATCAATACGTATGTTCAGATCGTCACCAACTTGCGTGACGCTGCCAGTCACGATCGCACGCACACCCAATTGTGAGGCAACGTCTTGCACATTCACATTCGGATCGCGGAACTTGAAACTCGAGCTGCGCGAGATCACTTTCAGTTGCGGCAGTTGTGAAAGCCGGTCAATCAAGCTTTCACTCAAACCGTCAGCGAGGTAAGCCAGATCCGGATTCTTACTTACGTTCGCGAATGGAAGGACCGCAATGGAATCGATTTGAATGTTTCTTGCGGGCCTAACAAAGAAGAAGTAGATGCCGGACCAAAGCAGTGTCACCAGCGCAAGTGTGAAGACTATGGAACGAAGCTTATGCGTTTTGGCTTGATGGACGACTGCTTCAAAGCTCGCGGCGGACCAGAAGGATTGCCGGATGCCTAACTCAGTAGTCGTGCTCGGTGGCTTGGTCGCACCTCCTGAAGTTGGGAAGGCATTCTCAACCAAAAGGGTCTTCGCGTCGTCAGGCGCTTCATCATTGAATGTGGCCCCACTTGACCGCTTCAGGCTCCTGTCAAATTCAATTCGCTTTCTGCATCTTTCCAGATCGGCGCGCATTCCTTTCGCGGTTTCATAACGGCCCTCCACATTTCTCGAGAGCGCCTTGGTCACGATCCATTCGAGTTCTGGCGGTATGTCCTTCACATAAGCGGACAACGGAGGAGGTTCTTTTGAAAGCACCGAAACGATGATGTCGGCCCGAGTCTCACCGGGGAACGGCTTGTGTCCCGTGAGCATTTCGTAAGTAACAGCACCTAGACTCCAGACATCTGTTCGCTCATCGACTTGGAGGCCGCGCGCTTGTTCAGGCGACATGTACGCAGCGGTGCCCATCACGGCGCCTGGCCGCGTTCGTTGGAGAGCTTCAGTGGGACTCTCGGAGTTGGCACTGGACCAGGCGGATTGTTTCTTCGAAAGTTTTGCCAATCCAAAGTCGAGTACTTTGACGTACCCGTCTCGTCTCACGATGATATTTTCAGGCTTGATGTCGCGGTGGGTGATTCCTGCTTCGTGAGCCGCGGAGAGCGCTGACGCAACCTGCATCGCAATGTCCAGCGCCTTTTCCAAATCTAAACGGGGTTGGATGAGATAGTTTAGAATCAGCCCATCAATGTACTCGGCGACGAAAAAATGAGTGCCGTCACTGGTGCTATCGACCTCATAGATCGTCATGATGTGAGGATGATTCAGTGCCGACACTGCCTGCGATTCGAGTGTGAAACGGCGCAAGCTTTCCTTGCTCGAAACCAGATCGGGGTGGAGCACTTTTAGTGCGACCTTGCGGTTGATGCGGTTGTCGCTAGCCAGATAAACTTCGCCCATTCCTCCTCTGCCGAGCAGGCGTTCGATCTGGTAACGTCCG
>JANNON010000450.1:0-3654 GCA_031399105.1 Blastocatellia bacterium
GGAATCTGGCGTTACACGAGTCTCGATGATCTGATTGTCTTTGTAAAAGCAATCCTGGTCAGCTCGATATTGAGTGTAGTGGTCGTGTTGTTTGCTTTCCGTTTTGAAGGGTTCTCACGCACTGTTTTTCTGATCGACGGCGTCTTGATGTTTTTGTTTCTGGCCGGGAGCCGCATGGCTTTTCGACTATTTCGGCAGCTGCTGCCGGCGCCGTATTCCGCCGATGGACGTCGAGTGCTGATCTATGGCGCCGGTGATGGTGGGGAGTTGTTGCTGCGCGAGTTGATGAATAATCGCGACCTGCAATACTCGCCGGTCGGATTTCTCGATGACGATCCTTCGAAGCGCGGCAAAGTCATTCATGGCTTGAAGGTTTTTGGCGGCAACGGCGATTTGGGTGAGATTTGCAAACGGCAGGAAGTTAACGAGCTGCTTATTTCGAGTTCAAAGATGACCGCCGCGCGTTTGGAAGAAGTGCTGCTTTATTGTCGCGACCATGGCATAGCCGTGCGGCGCATGCGGATTATGATTGAAGACTTGGAATGATGGAAGGGATGGCGGTTGGACTTTGTTCTTTGGTCTTTGGTCTTTGGCTTATGGGCCACCTCGACCTTTTAGATAAGCTGGCCCGGTGACGAAGAAATCAAAGAACAAAGACCAAAGACCAAAGAACATAGACCAAAGACGGACCACTGACAACGGACTAACCCTAACCTCTATCATCCGACATCTGACCCCTTCGCTTATGCCTGATCAGTTGATTCAAATAGAACTCCGTAAACCCCTGGCTCGTGCGGCGGCGATCCTGTTTCTCGTCTTAGCATTCGTCTGGCTGGTTTTCGTGCTGCGCTGGTATCTGGGTAACACGCTGGCAGAATATTTCAACCAGGATGAGAATCGTCCTGACCTCGCCAAACTCGCCGTAAGTCTGGCCCCCAAAGATCCGCTAACGCACTGGCGGCTCGGCGACTTTACCGAAAAAAAACTACCACCCGATCAGATCACTCAAGCAGTGAGCGAGTACGAACGCGCTGTCAGTTTGTCACCCAACGACTATCGCTTCTGGATGTCATTTGGCAGGGCACTCGAGCGGGCGGGTGAAATTGAACGAGCAGAAAAAGCACTGCGACATGCGGTTGCGTTGGCGCCGTCGTATGCCTATCCACATTGGTTCCTCGGTAACTTGTTGCTGCGCGCTGATCGCTATAACGAAGCTTTTCTGGAGCTGCAAAAAGCCAGTGAAGCCGATCCGCAGCTGCGGCCACAGTTGTTCAATCTCGCGTGGCAGGTGTCCAAAGACGATCGCGAGTTACTGCTAACGTCAGTGGGCAAACCCGCCGAAACACGGGCCCAATTTGCGCTTTATCTCGTCACTCAGAAACAGCCTGAGCTCGGGATTCTCGTTTGGCGGAGCCTGAGTGAAACCGAGAAAATCATGAATCGCACGTCCGGCGACGCGATCATTAGTCGCTTGCTTGATGACTCAAAAATTCATGTTGCTGCCGAAGTGTGGAACGAGATTGCACCAGGTGAAAACTACCGGGTTGTACTGGGGCAGATTCAGGACGGTAGTTTTGAATCAGGGATCAAGCATGGCGCGTCGAGTGTCTTTGGCTGGCAGGTGAGATCTCAGCAACAGGTGCAGATTGGCATGGAACCCAATGCTGGACACAGTGGCAGTCGGAGTTTGCGTCTGGGGTTTCAGGTAAGAAGCAAGGTTGACTCACTTGGCGTCAGGCATCTCATTCCGGTGGAGCCAAACAAACAGTATGAATTCGAGTACTACTTCAAAACGGCGAAACTTGAAACTGCTGGTCCACCGATCGTCACGATTTCGGATGCGACCGTGACGGGACCTTTGGCGAGTTCAGAACCGGCGCCTACGGGAACCAATGATTGGCAACGAGTTGCGTTGAGTTTTAAAACCGGTCCAACCACCGAAGCAGTTCTATTGACGATTGTCCGCGCTGCGTGCAGCGATACTGCAAACTGTCCGATGTTCGGCACGGTCTGGTATGACGACTTCAATCTCAAGCTCGGAACTTAGCGTGCCGGCCTCGGACGTGCTGACGCGACGTTCAGGCGCCGAGCGCACCGTCTATCGCATCCGTCACAGCCTGGCCAGCAGATTCCTGTTTCTGCTGCTATGCGTAGCGATTGTGCTTTCGGCGCTCGCTTACGGAACCGTTCATTATTGGACGCTGTCTATTTTCAGTCTCGGCGCGGTTTGCATTCTTGCGTTCTGGGTCGCTGACGCGTGGCGACTGGGACAGCTTCGCGTGAGTCGCAATCCCTTGCAGTTACCGTTGCTCGGGATGCTGGCACTCGGATGCATTCAGTTACTGCCGCTGCGGAATCCGCAAACTGACGGCCTGCTGAACACCGCTCCGGTCAAGTCTTTCTCCCTGGATCCCTACTCAACTCGGTTGGTGCTGGTTCAGATTCTCGCGTTGTCGATCTACTTCGCTGCCGTGTTGGTTTTTACCGACACACCTCGCCGCTTGCGATTGTTGGTGAGGACGATAACTATCTTCGGGTTCTTTCTGGCACTCTTCGGCCTGACTCAGTCGTTCACTAGTCCAACGAAAGTGTATTGGATACGTGAACTGGCACAGAGCACAGCCTTTGGACCATTTATCAATCGACACCACTTCGCCGGTTATATGGAGCTGACGATCGGAATACCGCTTGGTTTGATCTTTACCGGGGCGATCGAGCGTGAAAAGAAGTTTATCTATCTGTTCGCCGTTGTGCTGATGGGAATCGCGTTGATGCTGACCAATTCTCGCGGCGGCATTATCAGTTTGATGGCTGAGATCTTGTTTCTTGGTGTGATTGCCTCGTTTGGCGCTCGACACCGCCGCCGCGAACATCGGCACGAAGGCGGCGGCGATACGCATCACTCCGAAGGGCAGAAACATCGTCCTTTTTTGGGAATTGCGACGCGGGTAGGATTAGCGCTCGCATTGATAGTCGCACTCTTTGGAGGAGTGATCCTGTTCGGCGGCGAAGGGGCGATAACCAGATTCTTCGGGACTGTAAACAGCGAGGATCCGACGACGGGCCGCGCACATTTTTGGAGTGTGACCGTTGACATCATCAAAGCCCATCCGTTGCTGGGGACAGGACTGGGCGCGTTCGGGGTGGTCTACACCAACTACGATTCACGCAACGGTCTTTACCGGCTTGAGCAAGCGCACAACGATTATCTGCAGGTGTTGTCTGATGGCGGAATCGTGGGCGCGATTATCGGTCTTTGTTTTGTGATCATGCTATTCCGCATGGCGCTGCTGCGAATGCAATCGAAGGACAAGTTTCGTGCGGGGGTTGCGACGGGCGCGCTGGCCGGGTGCTTTGCCGTACTCGTGCACAGTTTTTTTGATTTCACCTTGCACACGACGGCAAATGCGTTGCTGTTTCTGGTCCTGGCAGCGCTGGCGACGATGAATGGGCGAGTCGAGGAAGTGCAAACGCCACGCAGAAGGCGGCGGCGAAGGGAAACGGCAGAAGAATAAGTACTGAGTGCTGAGTGCCAAATTTTCTGAGACGGAGTGGTCTTGCTGAACTAGTCTGAGAACCAGTGACTTTACGAGAACCAGAAAAGTCAGGCTGGTGGAATTCAGCACTCAGTACTCGTACTCAGCACTTGGTTTT
>JANNON010000492.1:0-4974 GCA_031399105.1 Blastocatellia bacterium
AAGCAGAACGTGTTTGACGACTTCATCGCCGCCGCAGAGTACCTGATTGCAAACAAGTACACGTCATCGCAGAAGCTTGCCATCCAGGGTGGTTCCAACGGTGGACTGCTGGTGGGTGCGGTGATGAATCAGCGGCCTGAACTCTACAAGGTCGCGATTCCTCAGGTTGGTGTGATGGACATGCTCCGCTTTCATAAATTCACCATCGGTCATAACTGGGTGGCGGATTACGGCTCGAGCGACAACGCCGCTGAGTACAAAGCGCTACGTGCTTACTCACCGCTCCATAATCTGAAAGCAGGTGTGAAGTATCCGGCGACTTTGATCACGACGGCGGATCACGACGATCGGGTGGTACCGGCGCATTCGTTCAAGTATGCGGCAACACTGCAGGCGATGCATGGCGGCGATGCGCCGGTGTTGATCCGAATCGATACCAAGTCAGGTCACGGCGCCAGCAACACCAAGAAAGCGATCGAGACCACTGCGGATATTTATTCGTTCATTCTTTACAATTTGGGAGTGGACGTTAAGTAAGCAAACAGCAGACAGCGAACAGCAAACAGCCAGAAGGACGGGACTAGGATGGTAGATCAACGAGGCTGAGAGGCTGAGAGCTGAGAACGAACAGCTAAACCAATAGCTAAGAACGAACGGCGGGTGGCCAGGACTTCGATAGTTCTGACTGCCCGCTGTTTGCGTTATTACGACCTCACACAAGGAGTTCCTCACATGCGAGATTTCAGACAGATCCAAGTCTGGGAAAAAGCCCGACAGCAGACAGCAGACAGCAGACAGCAAACAAGCGAAAGACTCCAACCGAAGTTCTTTCATTGACCGCCCGATGTTCGCTGTGTGCTGTTTGCTGGTCAGCGTCTTCCTGCTTTGACCTTGAAGAACAGGGCCGCAAGCATTCGCTTCACTGCAACAAGACTTTTCTGAAGCGGTTCGTAACCGGATGCTGCAAGAAAACCAAGATCTTTCGCCAAGAGCAGGTGATACTCACCTTCATCCGCTGATCCCAAACTCATCTGGAGATATCGAGCGAGTTCGATGTCGCCTCCTCGTCCATATCCTTCCGCAATGTTAGCGGCAATGGATGAACTGGCACGTCTTAGTTGGCTCGTGATCCCGTAGAGCTCATCCCTCGGGAAAGCTCTAGTCTCTTTGTAGATATTGAGGGTTAAGACATGGGCCTTTTCCCAGACTTGGATCTGTCTGAAATCTCGCATGTGAGGTCTCCTTGTGTGAGGTCGTAATAACGCCTTCTGGCTGTTTGCTGTTCGCTGTCCGCTCGCTTCTTGCTGTTCGCTTCTTCATCGGGTGGGCTTCGGTGTTGAAAATCACTTGGCCGAAGTTAAGGGTCGTCTTCGGTGAAAACAGCAGATAGAAATACTTAAACGTCTCGGCGAAGAGAAAGCTCTGCATCGAATCGGATTTTTCTTTCGTGATGACGTTCTTCAACGCCGCATATCCTGCTTCAGTTCTGCAGTGCTTCACGAAATCTGAGAAGAGCTGTTCGCCCATGAGGAGATATTTCGTGTCCTTGGTGTAGTGATAGAGATAGTAAGTCGACTCCACTATCTCGGGGCGCAGGGGGTAGCCGGGGTGAGCCACCTCCATTTTTCGATAATCCAACTCTTCCGGTTCGATGCCGTGCAATTGCCACATCTTGAAAGACGACTCCTGCAATCTCCTCGCACGATCCAGATCACCAGATAGCGCCAACACTGCCGGAAAGAAAGAATCGAGCGCGCCGTAAGTGCTCGTGGTGCGTTTGCCGCTGGTCATGTCGGCATGTCCGTACCAAAGTTCCGGTCGCCCGAATATGGCGTCGCGCACGACTTCATCAGCAAGAAATCGGTTGACCGGGCCAATGCTGGTGAGCCACATGCGCTTGCAGTCCTGATCGTTAAAGAGCAGCCAACACTTCAGGAGGTACTCGTAGTAACTATCGATCTCGGCGCTGATGTGACTGTCGGTATTGGTCCACTTTCCCGTCTCGACGTTTACGCGCGTGCCAACCAGGCCGATGGGCGATCGCCGGTTGTAGGTTTCAACGAGCGCACGTTTGGCCTTTTCATAGAAGACAGGGTTGTTTGTTAGTTTGCTGAGCGTGCCAAACTCGATTAGCAGGGTCCCGGTTTCAGCAGGGTTCGACACTTCCCCGCGCACTTTCCCCGTGCGCAGATTGACGTAACGATAAGGCAGGCCGGTTGGTGAGTCGAAGACCGGTAACAGTCTATTGCCGAGATCTTCGGCAAGCGATAGCAGACGCTTGTCACCGGTAAGTTGATAGCTGGAAAGCAAGCCACCCAGCAGTCTGATGGTGACCTCAAAGTTCTGGACGGAAATATCTTTGTCGAACGAAAGATGCTTGACGATGTACTGCTTCGTTGCCTCGGCCTCATCGGTCAATCCCATGAGGATCATGGTATCCAACGCATCGACCGGGGTCATCAACAACGGTTCTGCATACAAGTCATGATGAGTCCGGGAGAGTGGCTTGAGATCGTCATGACCCCAGGCGTATTTCTTATAACCATTCCAGGCGTGCAGAAACTCTGACTGAACTTGAACGGCGAGTTGAGGACGGCTAATCGCCCGTTGAGGAAAAGCCGGCGGCGCGGAGATGAGGACGAAAAGTAAAAGAGTGATTAAGCGGAACATGAGTAGATGTTGGAAGTAGATGTTAGATGTCAGATGCTGGATGTTAGTAGGAAGTAGATGTTAGATGTCAGATGCTGGATGTTAGTACTAACATCTAACCACCAGCATCTAACATCTTCCTACAGACCTTCCGTCAGCTTGCGAAAGTGATATCCCATGGCTGCTAAACGCATCGAGTGGGCAAAGCTGTCACGATGATCCAACAAGGTCCGGCGGAAGTATCTCCAAAACTCCAGACGTTCTCGATCCAAAACACCGAGCTTAAGAATCAGCCGCGAAAAGGCGATGAGGCTGCTAATAATCTTGATTCGATTCGCCGGAGCAGTGAGTGTGACCCGTTGCATGCATTCGAGCGCGCGTTGGTAATACTCTTTGGAACCGTAGATCGTGTGCAGCAGCGAGCGATAGCCATCGACCAGAAACGCAGGGTCCATGCGGGGAACGAAGTTCAGTGAAGCACTCGTGTTGTTGCCACTACTTTCCGCGAGTAGCCGGCCTTCTTTCTTAAGCCGTCGCCAAAGCTGTGTGTCGGGGAGCGCGGTAAGCAATCCCACCATCGCCAGCGGAATCGCGCTCTCGCGAATGAAATTTATCTGACGCTGGAAAATATCCTCCGGGTCGTTGTCGAAGCCAACAATGAAGCCCGCCATCACTTCCATGCCATAGCTTTGTATCGTCTTTACTGAATCGAGCAGGTTGCCACGGTTCTGCGTCTTCTGTGCTTCCTTCAAACTCTCCTCTACCGGCGTTTCAATTCCCAGAAAGACACTATTGAATCCGGCAGCGCGCATTGAGTCGAGCAGATCGTGATCGTCAGCGAGATTCACACTCGCCTCGGTTAACAACGCGAACGGATGATTGTTCCTCTCTTGCCAGCGAATGAGATCGGGCATCAATTTTTTCACATTACGTTTGTTGCCGATGAAGTTGTCATCAACGATAAAAACAGTTCCGGCCCACCCCGCGTCTCGCAAAGCATCCAGTTCAGCTAACACCTGTTGATTGCTCTTGGTCCGCGGGACGCGCCCGTAGATCTCGATGATGTCGCAAAACTCGCAATTGAACGGACAGCCGCGCGAGTATTGAATCGACATCGATGCATAGCGGTTCATGTCGGCGATCCTGAAGTCAGGAACTGGCGTCAATGCCAGCGGCGGCTTTGCCTCAGCTTGATAGACCGCTTTTGCTTCACCGCGTTCAAGGTCACTGAAGAACTGCGGCAATGTGGTCTCAGCTTCACCGATAAAAATATGATCCGCGTTTGGGAGAGTCTCAGTAGTTGAAACGTAGGGACCACCGATGACGACACGCTTGCCCAATGCTTTGCAGCGGTCCATCACGCGCAGGAGAGCATCCTTCTGCACGAGCATCGCCGTAATAAAAACCATGTCGGCCCATTCAATGTCGGAATTTTTCAGCGGGCGGACTTCAAGGTCAACAAGGCGGCGTTCCCATGAAGCGGGCAGCATCGCCGCGACGGTTAGCAAACCCAGTGGCGGATAAGCAGAACGTTTACCTTCGAAAGTGAGTGCGTGACGGAAACTCCAGTAAGTATCAGGAAATTCCGGATTGATAAGCAGAACTTTCATGGTTCCTCCTGAGCAGAAGAGACTGGACTCTGTTTACCAGATCCTTCGGACTGCTCACCACTACGATTCAGATTGAAACTGGCGGGGGTTTGCTCGGAGGCAATCCTAGTCCTCGCGAGGGGGTGTGGTTGTAATAGTTGTGTAAAAACTTCTAGAAAGTGTCGGGCGGAAATCTGTGGGATAACGTTCACGATCGATAAATCTGCAGGTTGGGAAGGTGGGCAAGCGAAGCGCGCCCCCGCTCAACAGCAACTGACTTTGTTCAAAACCTTAGCGGGGGCGCTTCGCTTGCCCACCTTCCCAACCCGCAAACTAATCAACCTTGAAAATGAAGCGACGCTTACAAGAAATTCAATTCGGCTCGAATTGATTCTTTTGATGGGGGCGCCGGCCAGATCGGAAGGCGGTGCGCCCAACGATGACTCAGAACCTTTGAACGAAAATAGTTCTCGTGATCCCACTCGACCTCGGCCATCACCAGCAGACACTCGATCAGATCTTCCCGGCCCGCTGCGCGTGCAAACTGCGCTGCCGTCTGATACTCGAGAATGTTTCGGCTCTCTAGTCGGCCCGCTCCAAACATCGGTGCGAGCCACCCGCCCAGATGGCAAAACATCCCGAGGGTTTTTCCTATTATTGCAGCGCGCACTTCCCGATAGGTACTCGGTTTCGCGTGCAACGAGTGAAGTATCTGACCGATGAGTTTGCGATGATG
>JANNON010000505.1:0-3330 GCA_031399105.1 Blastocatellia bacterium
TTCACCTACGGCGGCGACCTTTGGACTGCCGCCACGAGCGGTGGAGCAGCGATTCGCCTGACGGCCCATCCCGGCATGGAAGTCTTTGCCAAGTTTTCCCCCGATGGAAAATGGATCGCGTTCACGGGTCAGCATGATGGCGACGAACAGGTCTTCGTGCTTCCGGCAACGGGCGGAGTACCACGACAGTTGACGTATTACCCATCGAGAGGTCCGCTCGCGCCACGCTGGGGTTGGGATAATCACGTCCATGGCTGGAGCCGTGACGGAAAAAGAATTTTCTTCCGTGCGCAAAGAGATTCATGGGCACTGCCCATTGCGCGTCTCTATTCAGTATCAGTCGAAGGCGGACCAACCGAAGCCTTGCCGATGCCGCGCGCTGGTTCTGGAGACTACTCGCCTGACTCTACCCAGATGGTTTTCTCGCCACAGTCACGCGACTTTCGATCTGAGAAGCGTTACGGTGGCGGCCAGGCAAACAGCCTCTACATTTTTGACCTGAAAACTTATGCGACCAAACGGATTACGGAAGGCCCCCGTCCCACGCGCGATCCCATGTGGATTGGCGACACCATCTATTTCAATTCGGACCGCGATGGTCATTTCAATCTCTACGCTTACGACATCTCCTCCGCGAAGACTACGCAGCTAACGACCAGCAAGGTGTGGGACGCGCGCTGGCCCAGCTCGGACAATGAAGGCCGCATCATTTACGAGATGAATGGCGAACTGCAGGTGCTTGATACGAAGAGTCGGAAGAATACTTCCCTCTCGATCACAGTGCCGGATGAAGGCTTGGCACGCCGCCCGGGTCGCGTTTCAGCGGCCAATAACATCGAATCGTTCGGACTCAGCCCCAAAGGCGAACGCGCTCTTTTCTCAGCGAGGGGCGACATTTTTACCGCACCCATTGAGAAGGGAGCGACCCGCAATCTCACGCACTCTTCCGGAGCTCATGACAAGTGGCCCACATGGTCTCCTGACGGCTCGCAGATCGCGTTCATCTCGGACATCAGTGGCGAGGAAGAGGTGTATCTGATTCAGCAGGATGGCTTGAAGCCACCAGTTCAGATTACAACCGGCGGCACGGCGATGCGCTATCAGCCGGAATGGTCTGGTGATGGCAAGCGTCTCGCATTCAGTGACAAGGATGGGAAACTGTTCGTTGTTACACTCGCCGATCGCAAACAGATCCAGATCGCTGACACACCACGTGCTCAGATTCGTGACTACGCCTGGTCCCCGCGTGGAAACTACTTAGCCTTCAGCATGGCCGCGACCGACAGCGGGTTCTCTTCCGTCTATGTTTGGGATGGGGCGAACAACAAGCTGAATCGTCTCACGGATGAGATGTTCAATTCCGGCAGTCCGGCCTGGGATCCGCAGGGCAACTATATTTACTTCATCAGCGACCGGGAATTCGCGCCGCAGATTTCGCAGATCGAATTTAACTATGCGACCAATCGCGATTCCTACATTTATGCGATGGCATTGCGCAAAGATGTGAAGCATCCGTTCCCACCCGAGAGTGACGAAGTCACCGTTGCGAAGACTGATGGCGACAGACCCAAACCTGCTGACGCTCCGCCGGCGGAAGCTAAACCAGAAGGCGCTGCAACCCCCGCAGCATCACCGGATGCGAAACCGGAAGCTGCCAAAGCTCCGGCAACGATGACGATTGACTTCAATGGCATCAGTTCGCGCGTTGCTCGAGTTCCGATCGGCGCCGAAAACTACGGCGGGCTCGTAGCCAAAGCTGGACATCTGATTTATGGCGTGGGGGCGGCCTTCTATTACGGCCGCCAGAGCGATCGCACGGTGCCGCTGAAGATCTTCGCGTTCAAAGACCGTAAAGAAACAGTCATCGCTGAGGACATTCGCGGTTATTGGTTGTCCGACGACGGTTCAAAACTACTCGTGGGACAGGGTCCCGCGTACAACTTGTACGATGCGACGCCGCAGGGTGATAAGACTCGCAAGCCCGTGTCCACCGCAGGCTTGATGGTCGATCGCGTACCAGTCGAAGAGTGGAACCAGATCTTCAACGAAGTCTGGCGCCGCTATCGCGACTGGTTCTACGTATCGAACATGCATGGTTATGACTGGGTAGCGTTGCGCGAACAGTACAAACCTCTGCTGCAGTATGTTTCGCACCGTTCGGATCTGAATTACGTGATTGCCGAAATGATCGCGGAACTCACGGTCCAGCACGCTTATGTCGAAGGCGGTGATTACCAGATTCCGCCGCGGCCGCGTTCTGGTTTGCCCGGGGCGCGTTTTGAGTTGGATAAGCAGTCTGGCCGTTATCGCATTTCGCAGATTCTCACCGGCGAGAATGAAGAGGACATCTATCGTTCACCGCTGACTGAAATCGGAGTAAACGTCGGCGTCGGCGACTATGTGTTGGTAATCGATGGCGAGGAACTGAAAGCTACAGACGATCCTTATCGGTTACTTCGCAACAAGGCCGACAATCCGGTGTCACTCACGGTGAACAAGACGCCAACGATGGAAGGCTCGCGAATTGTTTCTTACCGGCCGATCACCGATGAGAGTAATTTGATCTATTTGAACTGGGTGGCAAACAACCGGCGCAAGGTGTCTGAAGCCACTGGTGGCCGCGTGGGCTACATTCACATTCCGGACATGGGCAACAACGGTATCCGCGAGTTTATCAAGTGGTACTACCCGCAAATTCGGAAAGAAGCATTGATTGTTGACGTGCGTGCAAACGGCGGAGGCAACGTTTCGCGGATGCTCATCGAACGACTTCGGAGAAAACTGCTGGCGCTGAACTTCTCGCGCACTGTGGACGAAGCGAATACTTATCCGGACGCAGTTTTCATCGGACCGATGGTTGCCCTGCTCGATGGCAACTCTTCATCCGACGGCGATATCTTTCCCGCGATGTTTCGCGAGGCGGGACTTGGGCCACTTATCGGGAAACGCTCGTGGGGCGGTGTGGTTGGTATTAGTGGCCGCGGCGCGTTAATCGATGGTGGTGGCATCTCGGTACCCGAGTCTGGTTTTGCCAGTACGAAAGGTGAGTTCATCATCGAAGGCTACGGCGTCGATCCTGATATCGAAGTGGAGAACGATCCGAAATCAGAGATTGAAGGCCGCGACCCGCAACTGGAACGTGGCATCGCTGAAATTATGTCGAAACTAAAGTCGCCAGTGCGGTTACCTAATAAACCCGCCGGCCCGGTTAAGACGATTCGCTGAATCCGGGACTGACGAAGCATTCGCCGTTTTCGATCCGATTGTAGGGGCGTCCCTCCGTGGGCGCCCCTCTTCCATTCTGAGGTCATTTTGCCGGCAGGGGGCCCA
>JANNON010000508.1:0-3958 GCA_031399105.1 Blastocatellia bacterium
GAGTTGTTGTCTGCTCTGGGCTCTCATTATCCGTTTGCCTCATTGCCAATTTCTCTCTCAGTGGGCTTTGTGCAGAATGCCGAGGGAGCTACTCTCCATACCTCGATGCAGGTCGACCGCGGAGTCTTTGATTTCAATTCAGGTACGGAGGGGCAGAAAGCTGAAGTCGATGTGATCGGCGTAGCGGTCGACGATCGCGGTCAGATCTATTCCTTCAAACACGTCCTGACTGTGATTCCCCAGACTTCGCAGGAGTCGTCGGAAACGCCAGTGGTTTGGAACCAGCAGTTGAAAGTTCAGCCCGGGCTATATCAAGTACGCGTCGCGGTGCGCGACCGGCAAACTGGCCGCACTGGCAGCGCCATGCAGTGGATTGAGATTCCCGCAGTTGCACAAAATCGTTTGGCCATGAGTAGTCTGTTTCTTGGTGAAAGGCGCGACAGATCATCCTCGGATAGTACGCAGGGTCCGCAACCAATCCGTGTCGATGTGGACCGTCACTTTTCGCGTACGTCAGTCTTGCGCTTTCAGACCTATGTTTATAATGCGGCGCGCGTCGCCGGTTCGCCCGACGTTTGGATTCAGGCTCAGATACTTCGTGGCAGTCAACCGGTAGTTGCAGTGGCGCCAAACAAGATTCCTCCCGACGTATCAGCAGATGCAACACGTCTGCCCTACTGGACCGAGATCTCGCTCGCGCAACTGCCGGCGGGTCGTTACACGTTGCAGGTGTCGGCGACAGATCGGGCTGCGAACAGCAATGCATCGCAAACGGTCAACTTTTCGGTGGATTGAGATGAAGTAAAACCTCTCCCATCTACCGATCATTCCAGATTGTCTCAATTGAGTTCCGCGCCAGGATCAAGTTGACGGAGTTGCGCGCCACGGATAACGAGTGGGATCATGGGCAAGTGCAGGCAGAGTTGAACCGGCGCTTGATCATGCGGCGAAAACTTCTGCCAGCAGAGTTTGGAGAACGCCGATGGACTTGATGGAGCTACGTCATTTGGCTGACTACAAACCTCAATCAGTTTCCGCTGCCGAAGCGAAGAGGGCTTGTGATCGAGCCAAAAGATTTCTCACAGCGATTGAGGAGGCAATGAAAGGAAACCATGAGTCGTAATGCCAACCGAGAAAGCGATGTTTTAGCGAACGGGATTGGAGACGCCGTCACCCAATATTTGGCCGTGCTCGAAGAACTTTATCCGTCCGCCAAAGGGACTACGCGAGTTGTTGTGAGACCAGATCGCCGTGTCACCGTCAGCACTTTCTTACCGGCGCGCGCGCGCGACCGCATGCGGCTTTTCGATCAGATGGCGGAGGTGGGAACAAGATTACTGCTGGAGACTGACCAGTACATTATTCTCTCGGCCAGAGGATCAGACACCTGAACACCTGAATGCATATATCGCATCTAGGAAGGGCTGTCAGAGTATGAATTGGCGGAGTCAGTACAACGCCATCATCTCCATGATTGGGATGAAAACTCGATTACTCATGACTTCGTAATCCGCTGGCGAAAGCATTGTTTAGAATTACCGTTTTACCAGCGATTACCTGAACGTTTTGTTCCAAACGACAATCTCTACGGCAGAATGGAATGAGCCTCGCCTGTTGCTTCGAACCAGAGCGTTGCAAGCGGCGGCAGGGTAATGCTCGTTGAATATTGCTGTCCGTGATGCGGCCGCTCCTCAGCAGTGATGGTGGCAGGCACTTCAACTCCACTTCCCGCATATTTCTCATCATCGCTATTAAGCAACAGCCGATACTCTCCGGCACGGGGAAGACCCAATCGATGTTCTCTCCTAAGCACTGGCGAGAAGTTTCCCACGCATACGATCTCGCTTCCCGTTGATGGCGATCGGCGAATAAACGAGACAATATTCTCGGCAGCGTTATCGGCATCGATCCATTGAAAACCTGCCGGATCGCTATCCACTTCCCAAAGCGCTGCGGCAGTATCGTAAATCCGATTCAGATCCCGAATCAGGGCATTAACGCCGGCGTGTAGCGGCTGGTTCAAGAGGTGCCAGTCGAGGCTTTCAGTTTCATTCCATTCGCGCCATTGCCCAAACTCGCCGCCCATAAACAGCAGTTTTTTTCCCGGATGAGCCCACATGTATCCATACAGCGCACGGAGGTTCGCAAACTTCTGCTGTTCGTTACCCGGCATCTTATTCAAGAGCGCGCCCTTCATGTGCACCACTTCATCGTGCGAAAACGGCAGGATAAAGTTTTCGCTCCAGGCATAGATCAATCCAAAGGTTAGCGAGTTGTGATTGCCGATGCGAAAGAGTGGATCAGTTTGAAAGTACTTGAGCGTGTCGTGCATCCAACCCATGTTCCACTTGAAATCGAAACCAAGCCCACCGGAGTAAACCGGATGAGTAACCTGCGGCCAGGCGGTAGACTCTTCGGCAATCATCATGATTCCGGGACAGGCCCGATGGGTTACCTCATTCAATTCCTTCATCAGCGAAAGGGCTTCCAGATTCTCACGACCTCCCAACCGGTTTGGCACCCAGGCGCCTTCGTCGCGGCTGTAATCCAGATAGAGCATTGAGGCCACCGCGTCGACGCGCAGTCCATCAAGGTGAAACTCTTTGAACCAGTAGAGCGCATTCGCCAACAGAAAATTCCGCACCTCGTTGCGGGCGTAATTAAAGATGTAAGTGCCCCAGTCAGGATGTTCACCTAAGCGCGGATCGAGATGTTCATAGAGTGCGGATCCATCAAACCGCCCAAGGGCAAATGCGTCTTTCGGAAAGTGTGCTGGGACCCAATCCATGATCACGCCGATGCCGCGCAGGTGAAGATAATCGATCAAGTAACGCAGATCGTCAGGAGTGCCATACCTCGCGGACGGCGCAAAGTAGTTACTGACTTGATAACCCCACGATGGACCATAGGGATGCTCTTTCAATGGCAGAAACTCAACATGAGTGAATCCCATCTGCAGCACATAATCAGCTAGCGGTTCGGCGACTTCTCGATAACCAAACGGGCGGTCGTCTTCCTCCCGCACCCGGCGCCACGAACCGAGATGTAGTTCGTAGATTGAAAGCGGCAAACGATAATGTTCCCGGCCTGCGCGCCGCTTCTTCCATTTCGAATCGCGGAACTTATAAGCGGATTGATAGACGATGGACGAAGTTCCCGGTGGCACTTCCGTGAATTGCGCATACGGGTCGGTTTTAAGAAACGGCAACCAACCGCGCGAGCGCAGCTCGTACTTGTAAAGCGCGCCGGGCTCGAGATCGGGAATGAAAATCTCCCAAACACCAGAACCACCGAGCTTGCGCATTTGGTGGAGCCTTCCGTCCCATCCGTTGAAGTCTCCTACAACACTTACGCCGTCCGCCTGCGGCGCCCACACCGCAAACGAAACACCCTTTACGTCGCCCACCTTGCGCAGGTGTGAGCCGAGCTTTTCGTAGATTGACTCATGCTTTCCTTCTGCGAACAGATGCAAATCCAGCTCGCCGAGCATCGGAGCAAACGCAAAGGGATCGCGCAACGTGAACAATGCCTCACTTGGATAGTAAATTTTGAGTCGATATGCGGGTACTTCAGCACCGGGAATCAAAATCTCAAAGAGCCCAGCGGCATGAATCTTCTTAAAACTCTGCGGACGTTTCCTGCCAATCAGTAACTCGACTTTTTCGGCAGCGGGCCGGAAGGTGCGAATCGCAATGTGTCCATCAACGGCGTGTGGGCCAAGGATACTGTGGGGATCGGGATGCTTGAGTGAAAGGAGAAGAGCCAGGTCTAATTCAGGAATGGCTGAGGAAGGAAGTGGAGCCCGGACTTCAAGTGTCGCGCTACCAGTTCGTTTCGTCCCAGTTGTTTTGGATTTCGAGGGCTGTTTCATGCTTCACGAAACTCTGCTGATAGCGGCTCTGCCGCATTCGTTGCGGTAAGCCTCTGGCTTACCGATCAGGCTTGCAGTGGTAAAGGC
>JANNON010000513.1:0-10629 GCA_031399105.1 Blastocatellia bacterium
TTTCTTTCGGCACCAGGTCGGTTCGTGTCACATCCGCAATTAGTTCCTTGCGAATATCCACATTCTGTTCAACCTTCTGAGGCTTCGCACTTTCTTGTTGCTTTGGCTCATTCTGCTGTTGTGGAATTGGTACCGGAGCTACCAGCGTAGTTAGCTCCAAATCCGGAGTATCAATCTGGCTGACGGTATACAGGATACCGAATACCAAAAATGCCACTCCCAACACGGCGTAAACCGCTATAGTGCCCAAAAGAAAAGAGCCTTTACGCGACAAATCCTGTTTGTGCGAACCAGACTCAACAAGGTTATCGAACATGTTTTACTCCTCCCAGTTCCGGTGCCAAATGGATCAGGGGTACGAAGATCCTAACGTAGTGTTGCGTTCCAAACGCCGACTAACGCCCGCCCGAGTCGTATCGATAATATTAAAGGGGAACCGCAGCTTTCCGATTCTGAGCACTCCCAATAGACTGGAAAGCCGCTGTGCGAGAAAAAAACTCGCCGGCCCGCTCAACAGACTGCCGCGCGTCCAACTCTTTCGCTTTCGAAAACGCCGGGACTCTTGAGTATTTAATTGGCCAGCAACGCCCGCATACTATTCCGCATCGCGTTTCAAAGTCAAGCGTAAACTCCAGACTAAAAGGCAGTAGCTGAACAGTTCCTAAACATGATTAGCGCAACGACATTAGGCGCGACCAGCACGCGGGGTTTGTTTGATCGATGTCTTATCGAGAGCTTCTCGTCTGGTGCTATTAACAGTCGCTCGACCAGTGCCAGAGGCCGACTGCGCAAGAGCTGCGGTTGATGCTCTATTGGACGCTTCAAGTCTCTGCTCCCACCAAACCATAATCGGACTTGCGTTAGCTACCGAGGAGTAGGTGCCGAATATTACGCCTATGAAAAGTGCCAACGAAAACGCGCGTAGCACATCTCCTCCGAAAAGCACCATGGCCAATACCGAGAGAAACACGAGACCATTCGTGATCACTGTGCGAGAAAGTGTTTGATTAATCGCGTCGTTAGTAATTTTGTATAGCGACTCGCGTCTTTGGAGGCGCCGATTCTCTCGAATGCGATCGAAAACCACGATTGTGTCGTTCACCGAAAAGCCGACTAGAGTCAGCAGCGCCGCGATCACTGTGAGGTTAACTTCCCACTGAAAGATTGAGAAAAATCCCAGAGTTACAAGCACGTCGTGAAAGACCGCGACCACCGCAGCAACTCCATAAGTCCACTCAAATCTCAGTGCTATGTAAAGAAGAATGCCTACCAGTGCCAGCAAGGTCACAGCGATCGCTTTATTACGAAGCTGCGCTCCGGCAACAGCTCCAACGGCATCAGTACCAATGATCTTGTAGGCAGCGCTCTCGTCGGCATTCAGATCTTTCTCTGGTGCAGCCTCGGCGCCGAATGTATTCAACGCAGTGCGCACTCGAGCTCTACCCGCGTCGATCTCAGCCTGTGACTGAGCGGCCTCTCCACCCTCAAGGGGAAGCTTGATCAACACGGTGTCGTTTCGATCTATCACCGGCTGTACGATAGCGTCATTGATGTTTTGAGAAACAAGCGCGGCGCGAATGGCGTCGTCCGTTGGTCGCTGCTTAAAGCGCGCAGTGACAACTGTGCCGCCCTTAAAATCAACTCCAAGATTGAACGCTTGAGTGCCGCCGGGATGTTGCCATTGCCTATAAACGGCGGAGCCTAGTCCAGCAAGCATCAGAACCACGGAGATGGCGATAAACCAACGCCTACTCCCGAGCCAATCGAAACGAACGTCCTTAAAAATTTGAAACATAGTGAACTATTCAACCTAGATACTGATGGATTCGCGCCGCTGTTTGCGACTCAATAGCCACATAAAGATGGTGCGTGACACGTAGACAGCCGAGAAAAGATTGACGAGCAGTCCGATGACCAGTGTTACCGCAAAACCACGAATCGCACCAGTGCCGAACACGAACAAGAAGAGCGACGAAATAATCGTCGTAACGTGTGTATCAATGATGGTGACAAATGCTCTCTTAAACCCCTGATCGATTGCCGAAGCCACGGTCTTCCCAGTCAACAGTTCTTCCCGAATACGTTCAAAGATCAAAACGTTCGAGTCAACCGCCATACCAATTGTCAAAATCATGCCCGCGATGCCCGGCAACGTCAGCGTTGCTCCGAAAATAATCAAGCCCGCCATCATTAGGATCATGTTCAGTAGTAAAGCGATGACAGCATTGACGCCGGATCCGCGGTAGTACACGAGCATGAAGAGAACTACGAGGGCCAGTCCGACCAAAGAGGCGTTTACTCCAGCCTTGATCGAGTCAGCTCCCAGGCTTGGACCAACCGTCCGTTCCTCGAGATACTCAATTGGCGCGGGCAGAGCCCCGGACCTAAGTGTAAGCGCCAAATCTTCCGCCGATTCCTTTGTGAACCGACCGCTAATCTCACCGGAATCATCGATTCGGGATTTGATGTAAGCGATTGACTTCACTTCATCATTCAGCACCACGCCCATGTAGTCATTCAGATGTGCGCCAGTCCAGGTTCCGAACTTATCGGCCCCAGCCTTTTTCAAAGCGAACTGGATCTGATAGTCAGAAGTACTGCCCTGAGACAGAACGGCCGAGGCATTCCTCATTTCACTGCCATTGATAATCGCCGGCGTCTCGACTACTACCCACTTGGTGAGCTTCGGTTCATCGGGATTGGCGGTCGCGGTTGGCTCCATACGCTCTTGATATGGCAGCACCTTCCGATTTGGAGGAATGGCGCCCCCACTATTCAACGACGCGATCGCCGCTTCCTTGGTATCGTAAGTTTGAGCCGGCGCCGGACTCTGGGACCCGATCACGTGCACGAGCTCCAGTCGTGATTCCCCTTTGAGCAAGCCTTTAACTCGCTCGGGATCCTGCACGCCAGGCATCTGCAACAGAATCTGATGGGAACTTTGGGCGCCGTGCGACTGCAAGGTATGTTCGGCGACACCTAGCGCATCGATACGACTGTCGATAATCCTGAGGGCCTGTTTGGTGGCATCGTCGGCTAACGAACGTTGCGCAGTCGAACTCAGATTCCAGACTACCTGCATTCCAGATGCTGAGTAGTTCCAACCCATGTTCGAACCAAGTTCGACTTTCTTCTCGACAGCGTCTCTTACCTCACTGGCTTTAGAAGGATCCCCAATCTCCAGGATCACGCGGTAATCCCCAGCCGTTTCAGCACGCGCTGATTTCACATCGTATCCGGATGCCTTCGCCGCAGCGTCAGCAGCGACGGCGCTGTCTTCCGTCAAGCGCTTTAGAAACTCTTCGGTCTTAACTCGCATGACCAAGTGGGTGCCACCTTCCAAATCGAGCCCCAACTTGATATTCGAATTAAGATTAGCTTTTATGCCACTCCACTTGAAATCGTTCACAGTAGGACGCCGCCGCGGGCCAATCACGACATACAGCCCCACTAGAGTGACCACAGTGATAATAATTACACGTTGTAATAAGTTCTTTTTCTTCATTGTAAAAAGGCGAAAACCAGCAGGGCCAGGGGATTTATTTTTTCTCTTCTTCGTCTACTCCCGCTACCGCAGTTCGGGCAATCTCAAGGATTGATTTGTCGGCGCTGCGGATCAAAAAACTAGTATCCCGCACCGTCGTGATCGTCCCGATTACTCCACCGGTGGTAACGATGCGGTCTCCGGCTTTAAGCTGTGAAATTGTCTGCTGCAATTCACGCTGTCGTTTCTGCTGCGGACGTATGAGTAAGAAATAAAAGACCGCGACGATGAGAAGGATGGGGAGAAACTGCCCAATGGCCCCCCAGCCTCCTTGAAAAAACATAGCGAATATAGTCATCAAGATTTATTTTCTGTGTGGGTGAATTCTTTGCTGGTGTGCTTCCCTCAACACGCTAAAAGGGCGACTCAAGCACTCTTAATCTTTCGTGCTAAGCCGCTCAGTGAACTCTCGCCGAAATTTCAGGAAGTCGCCAGACCGGATAGATTGCCTCACGACCCTCATAGTGTCAAGGAAGAAGGCTAGGTTGTGATGGGTCAACAAAATACTGGCTAGTATCTCTCCTGAAACGTAAAGATGCCGCAAGTAAGCGCGTGAATGCCTGCGGCAAACTACACAGCGACAATGCTCATCGAGCGGTTTGGTATCGCTCGCCCATTGGGCGTTCTTTACGTTGACCTTTCCACGCGAGGTGAACGCCTGCCCAGTCCGACCATTCCTCGTCGGCAATACGCAATCAAACATGTCAACGCCTCGCGCCACCGCCTCGACCAGATCTTCCGGAGTGCCTACGCCCATCAAATAACGAGGCCGCTCAGCCGGCATTCGTGCTGCGATATCATCAATCACTGCCCACATTACGTGCTTTTCTTCACCGACGCTCAAACCGCCTATGGCATATCCGTCAAATCCAATTTCAACCGTGCGATCCAGACTCTCTCGCCTCAAGTCAGTGTGTGCTGCGCCTTGCACAATTCCAAACAGAGCCTGGCGTCCGCTCAAGTTCTCAAAATCATCTTTCCGCCCTAAATCTCGACTATCGGACTGCAGCAGGTCAAAGTGTGATCTCGAACGCCGTGCCCAGCGCGCCGTCAATTCAGCGCTTTTCCTGGTTTCTTCGTGTGACGCTCCGCCTGGCGCACATTCATCGAAGACCATCACGATGTCAGAGCCTAACGCAGCCTGAATATCCATTGAGATTTCAGGCGACAAGAACTGCAAGCTGCCATCGAGGTGGGATCTGAACTCGGCGCCGTCTTCGCTGATCTTCCTCAACGCCCCCAAACTCCATACCTGAAAACCGCCCGAATCGGTGAGCAGTGCTCGGTCCCAACTAATGAACCGGTGCAGGCCGCCAACGTTCTTAATCGTTTCGATCCCGGGCCGAAGCAACAAGTGATAAGTGTTGCCAAGGATTATCCGAGCGTTGAGGTCCTCCGATTCAAGTTCTTCGAAACGAACTCCTTTAACTGTACCGGCGGTGCCGACCGGCATGAAAACAGGAGTCTCAATGATTCCACGCCGAGTGTGCAGCTGCCCGGATCGAGCTTCTCCATCTCGCGCCAATACTTCGAAAGTGATTGCCGATTTTTCTGTGGTTGAAGGAGAACTCATGACGGGAACTAGCGGTGAGACCGGCCTCGCTTCTTATGCTTCTCGATGATCCGCAAAGGGGTCGCAAAGAAATCAAACTCCTCGCGCAGCCGATTTTGCAGGTGTCGCTCGTATGAGAAATGGAGCCCGGCTTTCCCGCCCGCGGTGAACACCACGAACGTCGGAGGTCGCAAACCAGCTTGCGTGATGTATTGCACGTGAAGTCTTGAGACGCCGCCTTTGACAGGTGCAGGAGTTACGCCCCCTCTTGGTTGCGCGATCGCACGCTCGAAAAAAGAATTGAGCTGGGAAGTGGAAACGCGACGGTTACGCGCTTCGTTGGCGCGGATTGCGAGCGGCAGGATATTTGAGACCCGTTGGCCGGTTAACGCTGAAATCGTCACCACCGGCGCCCATTCCAGAAACTTCATGCGGTCTCTGACTTTTCGCTCAAACTCACTGACCGTTCCGGTTTCCTTGTCCGGAAGTGCATCCCATTTGTTCACGCCAAGAATAATTGAGCAGCCGGCGTCGTAGGCATAACCGGCAATGTGCGCATCGAGTGCGGTCGGGCCTTCTACGGCGTCCATCATTACCACGGCAACGTCGGCGCGCTCCAAACTTTTGCGAGCCATGACCACCGACAGCTTTTCGGCCATCTCGCCAGTCTTGCCTTTGCGGCGAATTCCGGCAGTGTCGATAATTCGAAACGTCGCTCCCTCAAACTCTAAAACTGTATCGATTGCATCGCGTGTAGTTCCCGCTACAGGTGAAACGATCATGCGCTCCTCACCCAGCAATCGGTTGAGTAACGACGACTTTCCCACGTTGGGCCTGCCGACAATCGCCAGCCGAACTTCGCGACCTACACGTGAGAGCCTTTCATCCTGAGACTCCGCCTCCGCGGCATCACCTGTTTGCAACTGCTCGACTAACGCATCCAACAGATCTCCAATTCCTATTCCCTGCTCCGCAGAAACCGGAAAGACTTCTTCGAACCCGAATTGATAGAACTCACCGGCCTCGTTTGCAAGGCGCGCGGCGTCACTCTTATTAGCGACCACCAAGACGCGTTTGCTGGTGTTTCGGAGAAGGATGGCGAGTTCCTGGTCTTGCGGTGTAATTCCCTTTCGAGCATCAACGACCCATAACAAAGCGTGCGCCTGCTCTATAGCGAACGCGGCCTGCTTCAAAATGTTTGCCGGAATAACCGCATCATCATCGGGAACAATGCCACCGGTATCTACGACTGCAAAGCGCTCACCTGACCATTCAACTTCGCCATAAATTCGATCGCGTGTAATGCCAGGTTCATCGCCAACAATCGCTTTGCGTTCACCAGTGAGGCGATTGAATATTGTAGATTTGCCAACGTTGGGTCTACCGACAATTGCCACCAACGGCAATTCGCGCTTGGGCGGAGTATCGATTTCTTGTGGTTCTTCGGTCATGTCAGCAGTCGGCGGCGCAGAGAAACACTCGCACCGGCCAGTCAGCTTCCTCAATGTTTAGCGAAGCCATACGTTAGGGCATCTGCTCGCTTTTGCCAAACACAGTAGGACGGCCATTCCTGCCTGTCGGTTAGTGGAATAAAAAACCGCTGACGCTCGTAACCTCCTGATCATGTAGGAGTGACAGACAGGAATGCCTGTCCTAGATAGGTTGACTTACTTCAGGAATCGTCTTAGAACGAGTGCTCGAACCACACTAATTTCAGAAGCGACTTTCAGACAGCAACTCCTTTTTTCGGATCGCCGGCACTCAATACTCAGCACTCAGTTGGACCAGGGAGGAACTCTGAATGTCAGACGATCTTTGGATGTCGTTCTTTCGTGATTCTGAAAACAATCTGCTCGCACTGATGAGCAACGTCCCGCACTGAAGCCTTTTAAAACTTAGGAGAAAACGAATTGAAACGTCGAGACTTCCTTCAAGCCGGAGCACTCGGATGTGCAATTGCGGTCACCAAGCCCGCATCAGTTCTTTCAGCGTCCGACTCGAAATCAGAAGCAGCCTTATCGTCGCCACCTGCTTTCGAGCTGGATGAGATGGGAATTCAGGAACTGCAACGCCAGCTGACTTCCGGCAAATACAGTTCGCGAGAACTGGTTAAAAAGTATCTCGATCGAATCGATGACATCGATCGCAAAGGCCCTCGCATTAACTCTGTGATTGAAACTAATCCCGACGCCGTTGAGATCGCGGAATCGCTCGATCGGGAAAGGAAACAAAAAGGCGCGCGTGGACCGTTGCATGGAATTCCCATTCTTATCAAAGACAACGTCGATACCGCAGATCGAATGATGACAACTGCCGGCTCGCTCGCATTGGTAGGTTCACGACCAGCCCGCGACGCTTTTATCGTCGAGCGTTTGCGCGCTGCCGGCGCCGTCATACTTGGAAAAACAAACCTGAGTGAGTGGGCCAACTTTCGATCAAGTCGTTCATCAAGCGGTTGGAGTGGCCGCGGCGGTCAAACAAAAAATCCTTATGCGCTCGACCGTAATCCTTGTGGTTCGAGTTCGGGCTCGGGTGCCGCAATCGCAGCCAGTCTTGCAGCAGCCGCAATCGGGACAGAAACGGACGGTTCAATTGTTTGCCCGTCGTCGTCAAACTCCCTCGTGGGAATCAAACCTACCCTCGGTCTCGTCAGTCGTTCGGGAATCATTCCCATTGCGCACAGCCACGACACCGCTGGACCAATGGCCCGTACCGTCGCCGATGCCGCCATCCTGCTTGGCGCAATCACTGGTGCCGATCCGCGCGACGCGGTAACGAAGATGACGCTGAGAAAGCGATTCCTTACTGATTACACGCAGTTCCTCGACAACGATGGTTTGCGAGGCGCGCGCATCGGTATCGCGCGGAAGCATTTCGGCTTCAACGATCACGTAGACAAGGTGATGAATACGCTGGTGGATGAGATTAAGAGACTAGGTGCGGTAATCGTCGATCCGGCGGACATACCCACGTCGGGCAAGTTTGATGACACTGAATTCGAAGTGCTGCTTTACGAGTTCAAGGCCGATTTGAATAGTTATCTTGCTGGACGCGGATCCTCTGCACCGGTGCACACTTTAAAAGATGTGATTGAGTTTAACGAGAAGCATCGCGATAAAGAGATGCCGTATTTCGGCCAGGACACTCTGATCAAAGCTCAGGCGAAAGGGCCGCTGACTGATAAGAAATATCTGGCGGCGCTCCGCAAGAACCATCTGTTAACGCGAGCACAGGGTATCGATCTCGTATTACGCCAGAAACGGCTGGACGCCTTGATCGCCCCCACTGGTGGACCAGCATGGCCCACGGATTGGGTGAACGGCGATCACTTTACGGGTGGTTATTCATCTGCTTCGGCCGTGGCTGGCTATCCGCACATCACCGTGCCGGCTGGCTATGTGTTCGGACTGCCGTTTGGGATCTCCTTCTTCGGCAGTGCTTTTAGTGAACCGAAATTGATTCGTTATGCCTATGCCTTTGAGCAGGCGACCAACGTCAGACGATCGCCGCGCTTTTTAGCGACCGCGGATCTCTCGAGTCGAAACGTTGGAAGTTAGCAATTTCGAAGAAGCAAAGCGCCAGTAATATTTATTAGAGTGGCCTCTTGCTCATGCTTACTAGCAGCGCGCTTCACAACTTCAACCCTCTTTATTAAAGGACACGACCATGACCAAGCCCGGAACCCAAACAAAGAAGGGATCAATCTACGGCGTCCATCCCGGCGTTGCGATGATGCAGAAGTGGGTCGCAGAGCTAAAACAGAAGACGGGCCGGAGTCTCGACGAGTGGATGACGCATATCAAGAAAACTGGGCCGAAAACCGAAAAGGAACGTCGCGAGTGGCTTAAGAAAGAATATGGGCTCGGCACAAACGTCAGTTGGTCGCTGGCAGAGATAGCTGCCGGAAAAAGAAACGAACTTGATCCGGAGAGTTATCTTGAGAGTGCGGAAAAATACGTCGCGGAGATGTTCGCCGGTCCGAAGGCTTTCCTGCGACCGATCTATGATCGATTGCTCAAACTTGGATTGAGCGTTGGCAAAGAAGCCAAGGCGTGTCCGTGTCAAACGATCGTCCCACTCTATCGCAATCATGTCTTCGCCCAGATAAAGCCGACGACGCGCACACGGATAGACATCGGATTCGCGCTTGGAGATCTGAAGCCGGAAGGACGCTTGATTGATACGGGTGGCTTCGCAAAGAAGGACCGCATTACTCATCGCATTCCAATAACGTCTGTCAACGAGATTGACGACGAAGTTAGGCACTGGTTAAAAGTCGCGTACGAGAGGGATGTGAAGAAATAAGTGCTGAGTGCTGAGTACTGAGTTCCAGCAACCACCAAACCTTGACGTCTTCAGCCCCTCGTTAACGTTTTGCAAACTTGAAACTTGAAACTCGAAACTCGAAACTGTTCTTTGGTACTCAGCACTCAGTCTTACTATCAACATGAAATGACAAAAGAACCAACCCGAAAAATGAGCGATGAAGCCGTCAAGGCAAAAACCGGAAAAGTCTGGAAGGAGTGGTTTACCATTCTCGACAAGGCCGGCGCACGCAAGATGACTCATCAGAAGATTGCAGAACTTTTGAATACGAAACATAAAGTTGGCCCATGGTGGGGACAGATGATCACGGTCACCTACGAGCAGTCTCGCGGCCTGCGCGACAAACACCAGCGACCCGATGGATATCAAATCAGCGTCAGCCGGACTGTTGAAGTTCCACTTAACCAACTGTTTCGAATGTTCAAAGAGGAAGAACTACGCACTGGTTGGTTAAAAGAAAAGGGACTCGTGGTTCGCACAGCCATCGCCAATAAATCCTTACGCATGACCTGGAAAGATAAGAAGACAAGTCTGGAGATCGCATTTTACGCGAAAGGCGAGAACAAGAGTCAGGTGGTCGTTACTCACAGCAAGCTCCCCGAGGCGAACACTGCTGCAAAGATGAAAACGTTCTGGAGCTCGGCCCTGGACCAACTAAAAACAGTGCTCATGGGATTGTAGGGGTGTCCCTCCGTGGGCACCCCTTGTTTGTCGCCAAGGAACTCTAATCACATCGAGGGCGCCCACGGAGGGACGCCCCTACGAACTCTGCTTACAAATGAACACCTCACCACACTACCCATCTGAGCCCATCTCTCGCAGGCTTGAACTCGGCCGTCGCGGTGAAGATCTCGCAGCAGCCTACCTGCAACAACTCGGCTACCGACTGGTAGCAGCAAATTTCAGCTTGCCAGTGGGCCGTAATCGGAGCGGCGCAGTAGTAAACGCCGAAATCGACATTGTTGCTTATGACGGTCCGACCTTGTGTTTTATCGAAGTGAAGACACGCGCTTCAGACTGGTTTGCAACACCTACCGCAAATGTAGATTTGAGAAAACAACGACAGATTGTTAGAGCTGCTCGCGCTTATCGAAGAATGTTTGGTTTGATAGACGTGACGTATCGTTATGATGTAGTCAGCATCGTCATACCCGCAGACCGCTCAATAAAACTTCAGATCGATGTGCTGCGAAATTTCTGGTCCGAA
>JANNON010000546.1:0-1975 GCA_031399105.1 Blastocatellia bacterium
ACACTCAGCAATTCGATTTTGAAGGACTGCGGGGCAGACTCTTTTCTTCGTCTTATGCACCCGGACCAGACGATCCACAATCCCAGCCAATGATTGCCGAGTTGCGACAGTTGTTCGATAGGTTCGCGGTAGGCGATACGGTGAAATTTGAGTACGACACCTCGGTTTACTATGGCCGACTGCAGGCTGCCTCAGGAGAATAAACGCGATGACTGATGAACGACGCCAGGAAGATCGAGTTCAGATTAGTCTGCCTGTCAGATGGGATGGACTTTCCGGTACTTACGAAGCGCGCATCGAGGACCTAAGCCTGGGCGGATGTTTTGTTAATACCCGCGGCCGCGTGGATACGGGCGAAGTGATTGTGTTGGAAATCAAACTACCATCCGGAGAGTGGCTGCCATTGCGGGGTGAAGTCGCTTCTTATCAAAACGGAATCGGATTCGGCCTGCTCTTCACTTTCCTTACTGAAGACGAAGAATACGCGCTCCGCGAGATCCTCGGCTGACTCTTTATTGCACTGCCTGCCTGGTGATGTTCGAAATTGCGTGCGCTAACTCAGCCCGTGAAAAAGGCGCTGTCGGCCGAAACAGCGTTTCGCCCTGAACCAGACCCCGCGAAACTGCGACGGAAACATAACCGCGAAGCTCAGCAGGGATGTTGCGCGCATCGAGAAATGCGAGCGGTGTTCCGGCGCGACTTTCCGCTTCGGAGCGAAGTCCTGCAGCGCGCACTAAAGCAATGGTGGCGGTTAGGCGGGTTACGCTGTCGTTAGGACGAAAATTGCCGCCGGCCGCAACGTCGGTGAACAATGCTCCACTCGGCGAGGCCTGAACACTTTCCACAAATAACCTTGTGGTGTCGTCCTGGACATCTCTATAGGTAGATTGGCCTGGCAGGTATTGAGGAATGCGAGCACCAATCACGAGGGCCGCGGCCAAATCGGCTCGGGATACATTCCATTCCGGACGAAAACGAGTTCCGATTGGCCACATCGAGAACGAGCGGATACTTTGAAAAATCTCGTCCTTGAGTGCCGGACTGAGATGATCTATGTCTGACATTCTCGAGTAGCGAGCGCGGCCTACCTCCAACACACCAGAATACGATTGCGAAGTGCCCACCGCACCCAACGTGTTCCTAACGCTGAAGCGCCAGGGTCCGGCTTGAGGCACTGCCAAAGTTACGCGCTCGCGCTTCCCATTTAATCCTGACAAGTTAAGGACGTTTGACGCTGCTTGTTGTGTTCCGGTGCCGTCAAACGCGTACAAGCCAAGATCGTTCGTACTCCAAAACGGGCCCCAACCGATTTGGGCGGTTGCCAACAAAGCACCAGCAGGAATCGCTAACGTGGTGTCGCTAGTGCGTCCGGCAGCCACGCTTCCCGAGAATGTGACCAGCGGGTCATTGACGAACGTGACCTGTCCGCGATCGAGAATTCCGCGCCAGGCCCCAATGTTTCTCGAAACGTACGCTGCTTGCAGCACAGCCGCATGCACGTTGAGCATTCCTGCGCCAGCCTCATGTGAATAATACGGCGCTAGCGGCGTCGCCGTGCGTTGCAAAATCTCGCGAACCGCCGCCGGTGTCAGTGATGGATTTGCTTCCAGCATCAACGCGATCGCACCCGCGACTTGTGGCGCTGAGAAACTCGTTCCACTCGCAATCGTGTAATAGGGAATCTCGGAAGAACTAAGCCGTTGCGCATCAGCGCCGGCAAGTCCTTCAACACCGGTAACAGTCGCGATTCCAGAGCCCCGTAAACTCACCACACTGACGCCTGGGGCAACAAGTGTCGGTTTAAATAATCCGCTCGCAAAATCACCGCGCGAAGAGAACGAAGCCAATCTTCCCTGGGTATCGGTAGCTCCGACGCTGACGACCCATGGTGCAACAGCATATGGATTGACCGGCGCGGAACTGCGGCACGAGCGTGCGCAGTCGCCGCACGAGGCCCTGGCACTGCGCCTTGGCC
>JANNON010000551.1:0-4976 GCA_031399105.1 Blastocatellia bacterium
GCTGGAAGCTAAGCAGAGGGCCGCAGGTTCGAGTCCTGCCGGGGGCATTTCTCTTTAACCAGATTTATGGCGGCTATAGTTCAGTAGGTTAGAACGCTTGATTGTGGATCAAGAGGTCGTGGGTTCGAGCCCCACTAGCCGCCCCATCCGAATTTCACTAGCAAGGATAATCAATGCCAGACGAGCAAAGAGTCGCCAATAATTCGCAAACCTATGTGGTCGATGCCGACTTCTTCGACTTCGAAGCGTTGGAAGAGCAAAACGGTGTCGCGACCGTGGTGAAGTTTCAGCTTGAAGATCCACGTTACCAGGCAGGCGATGTGCTGCTCGTTCTTTCAGGGAGTGAGATTCACTTCCATGGGATGATCGGAAACCTCGCCGAAGGTTGGGCTACTGCCGTCGACCGACGCGGCTCCCTCCTGCCGGCCACGGTCCAGTAGACGAACTTACCTCCGCGAATAACCTGACGGATGTGCAATTTCCACGCCTGCTGCAGATGACTTTACTTCGACTCTGTGAAATCCTTTGCCTGGATGAGTTGAAAGATAAGTAAGCGCCACCTGCCGATCCAATGCCACATCAAGACTCTTGATAAAAGGGTCGAAACTAACCGGAGTGCCGGTGCCTTGAAAAAAGGCCTGGCCCCCTGTCTCATCCGAAAGCCGCTTCAGCGCGCCTTGCGCGTTGCCGATCAATAAGGAACTTCCCGCTGAAGAAACGGTAGGCGCGTAAAAGGCATAGATGGCGACGCTTCTTCGTTGCGCTTCACGAATTGCTCTTTGCAGATCGAGACTTTGGCTGGCCGAACTCGAGTCCACGCCGTGTGACGTATCCAAGCCATCCGAGACGAGCAATATGGCTCGTCGACCGGAGGGCTGCGAGTCGAACCGTCGCAAGGCCTCTATAACTTCGACGTAGGGGTTGTACGGAGCCGCACTTGCGGCGCCCAGCGGAATCCTCAAGGAATTTGCGGCTCGCTCAAGTTCGGTCGTGAACTTTTGTCGCACCTGTAAACTACCTCCCCTTACATATCCAACCAAAACACGCGAGCCGCGCGGCAACCCTCTAATGAACTCAGCAAGGGGTTTGATCTCGTTGGCTATCGAGGAGACGACATCATCCTGAATCAGCACCGCCAACGTAATTGGCGCGTTTGAGCCGATTGACCGAATGTGCAGGATTGTCTGTGGGTCTCCATCTTCTGTAATGGCCAGGTCCACCATCCTTAACTCAGGTTCCGGAGTGGTACCCTTCACGCGAATGGTTATAGGAATAGTAACTGTGCGGGCGGATCCTCGCGGAACCTCATTCGAACTCGAGGCCGGCGACTGGCTCAAGCCCAGCGGCTGAGCCACCAGCGAGCCTATCAAAACAAGGAGTATTATCACCGCGTTTGTGGACTGTTTGTTCGTCATGCCTCTGTTCTCCAGCCGGCATTATACAGAGATCGAATCAGATTGCTGGATGGGAGGATCTAAACTAGCGAAGACTTATGTTAAAAGCTACCATCCTTAGTAACAGCTCGGGATTGCGGCTATATTTCTCAAATGACCATTGAAACAGGCAAGTTGCAGAACAGAGATGAGATGATGGCCCGGCTTCTTAAGTGGCTTCCCTGGCTCTCCTTCTTTTTAGCGTTGCCGGCCCCGATTGTTTTCCTGGCCCTGTTCCTTACCGCTTCGGCCACAGACTCAGCGGCCTTTTACCTGGTATTCGCAGTCCTATCGTTCGGGATAGGCACCTTGCTTAGCCTTTTGGTGGTGCTGGCTTCCTTCCTTTATCGACGCCGTTGGCTCGCTCGTCTGCGCGACAGACTCGCCGAAGATGGAATCACCGCGGGCGAGGTTAAATGGTTCAGATCAGAATTGACTTCGGCTGAGCGCAAAACCCTCGACGAGGTCCAAAAACAGAATCCACTTCTCGCCGATGCGTATTGCGAGACGCTGGCGGCCCGTCTCACCGCCTCTCGAATTCTTGCCAGGGCCCGCGGAGAACGGTTGAAAGTAGAGCGCAGGATTAATCGAGCGCGAGCAATCACTGGAGCGGATACCACCGGTCTTCTGAATGATCTGCAATCCGATCACCAGCAACTCGAGGCCCTGCGGACTGAAGCTACTTCCCGACTGGCTGAATCCCGCGCGCGACTTCAGATGATCGAAGCCGCCGCCAGCCGAAGCATGAATCAACGGGAAACAGATCTGATGTTGCAGCGTCTCACCGCTTCACAGAACCACTTTCCGCTCGCTATAGAGATGGCCCGGCTTGAGCAGCAGATGCTGAAAGAAGCGGAAACCGAACTCGAAGATTCGGTGACCGGATCAGGGCAATCGGATGCCACGCATTCGCAGTAGAAATCCGCGTCTCTCATCGCCCGGCAAAGGGCTCGCCTGGACTCCAACAAACACAAATATTTCTGTTGAACCGATGGGTTATTTAACTCGGTCACGAACCGGTCAATCATTCAAATTGATAGTGTCAGCTTGTCAGAGTGACAACCCGCCTTCGTCGCACCACTTGCCCGGCAATCCTCAAAACCCGCAACTTTCCTAACAAAACATGCCAATCGCCGTGTCTAGCCGCTGCGGCATGCGCCATGCCCTAGGCAAAGCGGGCCAAGCTCCATGCTGGTCCAAATGAATTTGCCAGTGAGCACCATGATGAGGATGACTTCAATGAAAATATCGAGACGCCAGGGACTGACGATGATTGCCTGCTTGACCCTGGGATTTTGTTTAATCGGCGGGCTTCTGTTCACCAATTCCGCAGCCGCAAAGAACGATGCGAAGCGACCGCGGAAAGCGATGAACGGTGACAAGGTTGCACGCGACC
Source organism: Blastocatellia bacterium (assembly GCA_031399105.1). Classification (GTDB taxonomy): domain Bacteria; phylum Acidobacteriota; class Blastocatellia; order Pyrinomonadales; family Pyrinomonadaceae; genus PSRF01. Next base: position 2,830 of record JANNON010000551.1, read on the forward strand.
TACGTGATCGCATGCGGAAGACCAATGAAGATGCGCCCCTTGTAAAAGTCATCCTGCAACTCGATGGTGAAATGAGTGCGCCGCTCAACGCTCTCCTCAATAGCAATCGCATCAGGGTCAAGAAGCAGTTCCGCCAGTTCAACTCGTTGGCAATTGAACTTCCAGCCAACGTGGTCGAAGCCCTCGCAGTGTTCCCTGAGGTTTCTTTTCTTTCAGATGACAGTGAAGTGCGATCCTTCGGCGGCCATGCGGCCCACACTACCGGGGCTGACAATGTACGCTCGCTTGGAACTCCCACCGGAACCAATGTTGATGGCAAAGGCATCGGCATTGCCATCATCGATTCAGGAATCTACGCGGCCCATTCCGCTTTCAAAGATGCTCAAACCGGCGCCTCGCGCATTATTGTTAACAAGGACTTCACCGGTCAGAACATCACCGAAGATCCTTACGGTCATGGAACACATGTCGCGGCAGCCGCGGCCGGAAATGGCCTTGTTGCTAACGGCAAATACATCGGCATTGCACCACGAGCCAATCTCATAAGCCTGCGAGTTCTCAATTCGCAAGGCACCGGCACTGTATCGGGTCTGCTGTCGGCGCTTGACTGGGTAATGACCAACCGCACGGCGCATAACATTCGCGTCGTCAACATGAGTCTGGGATTGCCAGCTGTCAATTCCTATCGCACCGATCCGTTATGTCTCGCGGTTCGGCGTCTGGTTGACGCCGGCGTCGTGGTTGTAGCAGCCGCTGGAAACAACGGAAAGAATAGCGCCGGAACAAAGCTGTACGGCCATATTCATTCCCCAGGCAACGAGCCATCGGCGCTCACTGTCGGCGCAGTCGATACGAAGGGTTCAGACAACCGGGCTGACGATGCCATCGCCACTTTTAGTTCGCGTGGTCCAACGCGCAGCTTCCTGACTGATACCAACGGCGTCAAGCATTACGACCACATCATCAAGCCTGAAATCTCGGCTCCCGGAAACAAGCTGCTCTTCGCACAATCGCCCAACAACCTGCTGGTCAAAAAGAACCCTCAACTCGATGCCAACGTTAGTACAGATCCAACCCGCGAAATGATGATGCTCAGCGGCACCTCGATGGCCTCGCCATTGGTTGCCGGCGCCGCAGCTCTGTTACTGCAGGCGAATCCAACACTGACACCAAACCTGGTCAAGTCGTTGCTGATGTTCACCGCCCAGCAGTTGCCAAACTTCAACCTGCTCGAACAGGGCGCAGGTCAACTGAACATCGATGGAGCCGTTCGTCTCGCTAAACTTGTGCGAACCGATCTGAACAGTGCTACGGCGCTTGGCGCTTCTTTGCTAAACGGCACAGCCCCCACGCAGCAGTCCAGTATCACTTATAACGACACGGTCCCAACCGTCAGCAACGGTGTATCAACCTTCTCCTGGTCCAAGGGAATCATCGTCGAAAACACCTACGCAACCGGCTCGGCCCTGATTACCAAGTATCAGAAAATCTATGCTCAGGGTGTGTTGCTCGGCGATGGCGTTCTGATCGGCGACGGCGTTCTGATCGGCGACGGCGTACTGGTCGGCGACTCAACAATGTTCTCGAGCGGTGTATTGCTGGGTAACAACATAATGGTCAGCAATGGCACCACGCTTGGCTCGGGTGCACTCTTCTGCGCTACCGGAGTGTTGGTAGGTGACGGAGTCCTGCTTGGTGATGGCGTGCTGTTGGGTGATGGCGTCCTCGTGGGCGATGGCGTTCTGGTGGGCGATGGCGTCTTGCTAGGCGACGCGATACTGGAGGCGTTCAGCGCGATGATGAGCGGTGACGGCTCGACATCGATGGGTGCAAGTACCGACGACGGTGTGGACTACATCGGTTTCTAGGTCACTGAACGAACGAAACGCCTGACGAACGCGAAGGATCTAGACGGTGATGCACAGAGAATCACAAACAAGAGCGCTGACAAGGAGGCCCCCGGTCGGGCATATCTCGCAGCTGATTGCGCACCCGCTGACTGCCGACCTGGAGACTGAAGTGTTGACATTTCTTTCAGAGCGTCCACTTCACACAGTGACTATGGTTGGGTTCATTCGCGACAACGGGCTCGTTAGCGTTCTAAATCGCGGCACGTTCTACGGTTATCGCGGCTTCAGCGGCCGGCT
>JANNON010000329.1:0-1578 GCA_031399105.1 Blastocatellia bacterium
GCCTACGTGGCAGGTGATGTCTGTCTCGTGAATTCGTTTCGTTGCAAGTTGGTCCACAAAAAGGCTGCGTTCGGTTTGCTGACTGACGAAACGCACGCGAGCTGGTTCACCGCTCGTGAGAGGGAAGTGATTCGCCGCACCGTGCCCTGGACGCGCCGTGTTGTTCAACTGAAGACCCACCACCGAAGGGTGAAAGTTGATCTGATTGAACACATACGGAAGTACCGGTCGCAGTTTGTCCTCAAGCCTAATGACGATTACGGCGGCCGTGGCATCACCTTTGGCGAACACTCAAGCGCCTCAGAGTGGGAGTCTGCGTTATCGGAAGCGCTAAGTGGTGACTACGTAGTGCAGGAGAAGCTGGAACTCCGAAAGGAAGTCTTTCCGATTTTCGGCGAAAGCGATTGGGCTTTGCAGCCGATGTACGTTGATACAAATCCGTTTCTTTTTGCCGGACGTGTCGAGGGCGCGCTGGTGCGGTTGTCAGATTCGCCGGTGGTTAACGTCACGTCCGGAGGTGGTGAGACAGGGTTCCTCGTCATTGAAGGTGAAACACATCAGTGATGATGACGGCCGGGAGTAGACCATTGGCTCGGCCTTCGCCGAATACCAAGGGCAAACGGATGTAGTTTGGCACTGAAAGAGTGTGCCTCTGGAGCGCGACCCGCGAGCAAAGGGTTTTCATTGAACAACACTCGCCGGATTTGATCTTGCGGGATCTTATTATGGCGCGCTCCGGGCTTCGCGCCCAGGTTCTGCCCTCCCGGTCGATTGGACTCTTTGGGCCGCGCCCATTGGTGAATCGACTGACTTTCAAAGTTTGTCTCTTCCTTCTGCAGTCGCGATCACACGCACTCAAGTTGGCCAATATCGGGAAGTCGTCAAAGTCGCAACAGCGTGATATCCTCTCGCCGAAATCGAATTCATCGTACGCCTCACGCACACATGCCTACGCCACGAGACAAGTTTCAGGAACTACAGATCCGAGACGAGGCTGTCGAGTTTCAACTCGGATTGTCTTAAAAGCCGTCGGAGTTTCTTCTCGTCCGTCCCTTGTTTGGCCAATCATCTTAAAGCCTTCAACAAAGACTTGCGGAGCTGACCTTGTCTCCTGAACTCAAACGCAAAAACAACGACATTCTCGCACTTCAAAAGATCGCCCCGCTAGTTCATGAAATTCGCGGCGAGCGAGTGATTCTTGATTCGGATCTGGCGCGGATTTACGGAGTAAGGACAAAGCGTCTGAACGAACAAGTACAGCGAAATGCCGATCGATTTCCTGGGGATTTTGCGTTCAGACTGAAAAAGAAGGAGATGACTGACTTGATGTCGCAATTTGCGACCGGTTCTCAAAAACATCGAGACCCGAAGTACCTCCCGTACGCGTTCACCGAGCACGGCGCGATCATGGCTGCGAATGTGCTTAACAGCAAGCAGGCTGTGCAGATGAGCGTTTTTGTAGTGCGTGTATTCGTGAAATTGCGCGAGACGCTGGCAACTCATAAGGAGTTGGCTGTTAAGCTCACTGAGCTGGAGCGTAAAGTTGGGACGCATGATAAGGCCATCGTCTCGTCATCG
>JANNON010000578.1:0-2295 GCA_031399105.1 Blastocatellia bacterium
GGTTAACCTTAGCTGGTTAACTGCTCGATGACCATTTACACAAAACTATTTACACCCTCTTTGAAATGAAGGCCCAAACGTGCCTTGTTATTCTATTGATATTGCTACTAAGGGGATTTAGATTGTGGCTTCAAGAATACTATAAGCCTGAGACCATCGTCGCCGTTGTATTTGTAATAAAGCCTCTGCCGCGACGCTCTTTACTCTAGGTGCTCGATCATCTTCAGCTAACGAACATAACTCCGCTTCTGTAGCTTCATCTGATGTGTAATAAGCGATACTTTCGGCTGCTTTTCTCCTAACGTATTTCCAGTCGCTTTGAAGACACAAAAACAGTCCTCTAGCCAAAATAGAATTGTTCATCGATGCCAAAACCCTCGCTGCTTCTTCGCTCACTACGTTAAAGCCTTTAAGCTTTTTGAGGAGACCCTCAACTGCAAACTCTGCCTCTGCCGCTATGGTACCCAAGGCTACGATCGCGGCAATTTGAGCCCCTGGATTGGAGTTTTCCAGAGCTTTCGTTAGACCTTGCACGGCGGCTTTGCCGCCTGTTCGGCCTAAGACATTAATGGCACCTGTAAGTCGCGAATCATGATAGCCTCGTCGGCTATCCACAATTGAATTCATCGCTTGAACTATTGGTTCCAGATCATTCACTTCCAAACTCAATAGGACATTAGCCAACGCTACTTGTTCATCATCATCCCTTGCGTCCTTGAACGCTTGACGCAAGAGAGGTGTCATCTCACCAGCGCCAAACTTCTTCAGTGCGTACGCCGCGTATTTGCGTTCTCCCGTTTCCCCACGTGATAAGGCTTCTAGGAGTACCGGCTTTCCACGTTCATCTCCCAACTGAACGAGCGCGGCAGCAGCACGAACTCTTACGTAGCCTTTTATCCAGCCTCCTAGGAGATAGGAGAGTGGTTTCTTCTTTGTATCATCACTCTTATACTTCTCCAGTAGTTCATAGAGCTTAGGGATTGCCGTAATGTCCTTAGCTCGACCCAGCGCTTCAGCGGCCGGCCCAATGATCTTTCCTGAGTGGTTGTCGAGAAAACCAAGGAGAAAATCAACCACTCTTTTGGAAGGAAAATGCCCAAGCCACTCCAGCGATTCTTCAGCTACATAAGAATCTGGATCATCGGTGGCCTTCATCAGCGCATCCAAAACATTCTCGCCGCCCAATTCACCCAGCTCTGTAACTACGATTCGCCGCACCCAAGCATCCGAATCCTCCAAATGATCGATCAATATCGGAACAGCGGCTGCGCCCGTGAGACTTGATAGTGCCTCTAATGATAGCTTTCTAATAAACTTGTCCTTGTCTTCCAATGCTTTCTTCAAACCCTCGATAGCTCGTTCGGTTCCGATCTGCCATAGTGCATAAATCACCTCCTCCTTCAACTCGGATTCCTCAGATTTCAACTCCTCGATAAGCGATTCGACCGCTGAGCCATTGTCGTTTACACAGATAAACAACGCAGCCTCGACTCGCACCGATCCATCACTGTCTTTAAGAGCCCCCTGAAGCAGCCGAGTCGCCGTTTCGTTCTCAAGAAACCCTAAAATCCGAACAGCGTAACTACGATAAACGGCTGCATCATTATTCAGTTCGTCCGCGACTGCCTTGGCAATCGTTTCAGCGGCTTGACTTGAGGCTCCTCGGAAGGATTTCACAATCGCAGCGAGGTACCCGTACTCAAGGTCTTCACGGGTTACCATTTGCCTTAAGACCTCAGCCAGTCCTATGAGCAAGTTTTCGGGAACCGAACCATACCGCAGACTTCTTGCTTGAAGTCGGAGCTTTTTGAAGTCCAAGGATTCCGATAACCCGGCGAGTACTTTGAAAAGATTTTTGTCGCGAGCAGCCATGACCAATGTCATTGGCAAAGTTTCCAACTCAGACAATGTCGGATCGAAATATGCACGACAGAAGTACTTCGCGCAGCCGTTATGCTTGGACAGCACTGTTGCCGCCAGATACTCTTGGATCGTCAGATGAGCAAACGCATACGAGTCATTACCGATTTGACTGAGCAATGGAGTTGCTTTCACATCTTCCGCCAGGAGATCGGCTTGATTCGAAATTCGCTTCGACTGGCAATATCGTTCCGCTTCATCAAGAATTTCCTGACTTGAAAACACCAAGCTATGAGGCAGGGGTTGTCGCTGTCCGTTTAGCAGTCTGCCGAACGCCAAATGCGACAAAAAGTCTCTGCGTCTACCTTCTGTTGTTTGAAAGGCTCGTTCGACTCCTTTCTCCTCGTCCCACTGACTTACTAACTCATGGACCAC
>JANNON010000652.1:0-2757 GCA_031399105.1 Blastocatellia bacterium
TATCATAGCCGAGCTCGGTAAGCGACTTGGCGGCAAACGCAGAGCGGGCGCCCGCGACGCAGTAGACGATGATCTCGCGCGACTTGTCGGGAATGACGGCCTCGACACGCGACTCGTCCATCGACTGCTTCATCTCGGCCCGACGCGGCGGCGCGTATTTCGAATGCTCCGGCATCACCGGCCCGGGCGTTTGTTTCAACAGCTTCACGCATTGCTGCATGATCTTCGTCGACTCGTAATGCTAGTCTGACGTTAAAGCATACGCCCTCGGGACCAGGTCGTTCAGTTACAGTACGAGACTGAGAAGGATGAACGCGGTAGATCAAGGAGTCCCTACGCAATAGCTGAGATTGAAAAGCGGAGCGGTAACAGCAGTCTCAAGGTCTTCTGGTCTCGGTTCCCTCGGGGTGCACCTTTTCTTCGTCGATCTTCCGTCGCAACGCGCTTGCACTTTAATGCGGTTTAGCATGAAACTGAACGCTGGAAAAAGTATTTCTGGTTGACTTTCCCAACGAATTCGACTAGAAGCAGGTTACTTGGTACTTTTAAACAATAACGGCGGCGAGCATCGCAGCCACCTGTTTTACGTTCCATCCTGACAGACTCCATGACAAGTCACAGACCGCTCTTGATTGGTCTCAGTCTAATTTCCGAGAAGAACAAAGGGTGCCCCATCTCGAGGATTCCCCAAGGAGCAATTTAAATGCGCAGACTCTGTATTGTAGCCGTTGTCACACTGCTGCTTGTCGCAGCACTCCTCCCCACCCAGCAAACATTTGTCGTTAACGCCGTCAGTGATGGCGAGCGGCTTTCAATGTTCAGCAAACCCTCGGTCGTACGACTGTTGGATGGAGTGGGTGGCAGTTATTACTTTGCTCCGCCAAAGCGCGAAGCCAAGACCTATAACGTTTCCTATCTCTCGCTCGGCTCCGGTTTTTTTATCAACTCCAACGGTTATATCGTGACGAATGCTCATGTGGTCAGCACGTTTCATGAGATCAATACTAAAGGTGAGCAGGCGGGCCAGGATCTTCTGTTCTATCAGCTTCTGCAGCAGGTTGCGCGCGACTATAACGTCGATCCCCGCAATCTGACTCAAGACAACGTGCAGTTTGTAAGAAACTATTCCCGACTGACCGCGATGAAGATCTATCACCACGTGATAATTCCCGACGGCAGTGTCTATGAGTTTGAAGAAAAACAGTATGGCGCGCCGACCGGTCAAGGCAAGGATGTCGCGGTAGTCAAGATTGAAGTGAAAAATGCACCGGTGCTGCTGCTTGGCGACTCAGACAAGATCAAGTTGCAGGATCATGTGACCGTGCTCGGTTATCCCGGCGCGGCAGATACCTTCGACAGTGGTTTACTAGATTCAAAGTCAGCTCTCGAGGCCTCTATCACGGACGGCAAGGTTTCGGCCAGTAAAAAATCGGCCAGCGGTGCACCTATTCTTCAAGTCAGTGCACCCGCTACGCACGGAAACTCGGGCGGGCCGGTGCTCATGGATTCGGGCGAGGTTATCGGCTTACTGACGTTTGGCGGTGATCGCGTGAACAACCAGGAGGTTTCCGGTTTCGTTTTCGTAGTCCCATCGAGCACGGTGCAGGAATTTGTAAAGGCGGCCGGCGCCACCAACCAACTGGGACCTGCGGACCAGGCCTATCGCGAAGGGTTGGAGCTTTATTGGGAGCAGAAGTATTCAAAGGCAATTCCAAAGTTTGAAGAAGTTAAGCGAATGTTTCCCGAGCATTCGGAAGTCTCCAAACTGATCCAAAGCAGTCAGCAAGGAATTTCAGAGGGAAAGGAAGTCTCGAGTATGCCGGGTACCGGAACGATCGTAGCAATCATCGTAGTAATCCTGTTGCTAGTGTTGGGCCTGGTCATCATCGGCGGCGTTATTCTCTTCATCGTGCGCCGGAAGAAGAAGAGTCCGGCTGCCGGTGGGCTCGCCGCTGGATCTGGAAAAGCACCCGGCGCAAACGCGTCAGGGCCAGCACGATCAGATTCACCATCGCCGCAGTATTCGCCGATGCCGGCATATACTCCAACGCCCACTCCGTCGGCAAGTCCTAAACCCAGCGCGATGCCGGAGATCATAACGGCTGGCAACGACCACGGGATGACCGTGGATCTTTCCCGCACAATTGCGATCACTCCCGAGACCGACACGGCTCCTATCAGCTATGGTTCGATCAGATTCGTATCGGGCGTTCTATCCGGACAGCAATTCGAGATCAAGCCGGAAGGTTCATACATCGGCCGCGACAGCTCCAGCGCGCAGATCGTACTGCCCGATCCGCGCATCTCTAAACGCCATCTTTGGATTGGTGGAACCGAAAGAGGAGTAACTGTACGTGACGAGGGTTCGCGCAATGGCACCTTTGTAAACGATCCGAAATCACAGCGCGTGACGGAGACGGTGCTCACTCACGGTGACGTCGTTATTCTCGGCGAGTCAGACGTCGCGCGGTTTGAGTATCAAAATTAAATCAGTTAGACCGTACCGTAATGCGGTAGCGTCGGGTGTGTTTGCGATTGGCCCGACGCTATCGCGTTTTGTTTACTGACTCACGCCGTTCGCCAGGCACTGTCGTGCGAACTCTTTTCAGCCGCAAACAGATCGAGCAGCTCTTCGGCCGGCAAAGGTCTGCTGAACAGGTAACCCTGAATCTCGTCACACCGCAGCAGTTGCAATAAACGTAACTGCTCCTTGGTTTCAACACCTTCCGCCACTACCTTCAAACGCAGGTTATGACC
>JANNON010000659.1:0-6876 GCA_031399105.1 Blastocatellia bacterium
GGCATCCGGTCGCGTCGTCATCCAAATGGGTCCGATTCCCATCGCTGAAACCTCGAAAACACCGTTCAAGAAGATAGCGTCGCTCGGCTACGGCCCATGGCATAAACCCGGCGCACCTTTCAGAGGAAAACTAAGCGTCCCTGGCGAACCCGGCACCACTTTCATCCTGACTGGTCGCGTTTGGTCGGCGGAAACGAGACGTCCCTTACCGGGTGTGGTGTTGGATTTCTGGCACGTCGACCTGCAGGAAAAGTATTCGAATGGCGTGACAGATTTTCGCAATCGCGGCCGCTTGGTTTCATCCGAAACCGGACAATACGAGTTGGAGAGCATTCGACCGATTCCTTACCGGCCGAATCCAAATGGCAACTTCTGGCGTTGCGCGCATTATCATGTCGCGGCAGTCAGTCCCGGCTACAAAACGCTGGCCACGGAAATCCACTTTGAAGGCGATGCTCATAGGGACGACTCCATGTACCGCCCTGAGAATGCCATCGCGGTCCAAAAGCACTCCGTAAATGGCATCTCATTTGAAAGCGGTGTTTTCGATATCGTGCTCGAGCGAGAAACCACTTCGAAGTAGTTTGCGTAATACACCGCATTCACAGTCCTTCGTTCGTTAATCCGCCAGAATCACTATTCAGAGGAGATTCATGAAATGAAAGCTAAGGCGTGTCTGCTTGCCGTCATTTTGATCATCAACTGTTTTGTAGTAGCGCAGGCCAAGAAAGAACCAGCGACTGCTGCTGATAACAAAGTGCTGGCGTTCGTAAACGTCAATGTGGTCCCGATGGATCGCGAACGAATTTTAGAAAAGCAGACGGTGATTGTGCGCGATGGACGCATCGCCGAACTGGGACCAACAACAGATATCAAGGTCCCCGCAGATGCTTTACAGATTGATGGAACTGGTAAGTATCTGATGCCCGGTCTGGCCGAGATGCACGGGCATCTGCCGCCTCCAAACCAGGGCGATGCAAACACCAATGCTTTTCTTACTCTGTTCGTCGCGAACGGAGTGACAACCGTGCGCGTCATGTACGGTTTTCCCAACGGTCTCGACGTGAGAAAGCGGGTTGTGAACGGCGATGTCATCGGGCCAACGCTTTTTCTCGCCGGTCCGGCTTTGAGCGGACAGAGCGTGCCGACACCAGAAAAAGGCGAAGAGCTCGTGCGCAAGTACAAGCAGGACGGCTACGATCTTTTGAAGATTCATGAAGGGTTGAGCGTCGCTTCCTACGACCGCATCGTGACCGTTGCCAACGAAGTCAAGATTCCCTTTGGCGGTCATATTCCGAACGCCGTCGGATTGGAACACGCAATCAAGTCCAGACAATCATCTGTGGAACATCTCGATGGATTTATCGAAGCACTCGAAGCCGACGACTCGCCGGTGAAAACCGCAGATGGTCAGACTCGTGCGTTCAAACTCATCAACAACCTCGACGAACGTAAGCTGCCGGCTCTGCTTGCAAGTGTTCGTGAAGCAGGAATATGGAACGCACCAACGATGGCACTGTGGGAAAACATCAACGGTGAGGAGAAGGTTGAGTCATTAATGACCCGTTCGGAGCTGAAATATGTTCCGCCGCAAATGGTCAAGGGGTGGGCCACGCAACGACAGAATATTATTGACGATGGTCCTGGACCAGATGTGGGATTGAAAGTGCTGGCGCTGCGAAACCGCATTCTCAAATCACTATCTGCCGACGATCGGTTGTTGCTCGGATCGGATGCGCCGCAACTTTTCAGCGTCCCTGGTTTCTCGTTGCATCGCGAAATGCAGGCGATGATCAGTGCGGGATTGACGCCCTACCAGGTGCTTTCCGCAGGCACGCGAAATCCTGCCATCTATCTGAATGCAGTCAATGAATTTGGCACCGTGGCAGTGGGACGACGCGCTGATCTTATTCTGGTGAACGCGAACCCCCTGATTGACGTGAGCAATGTAGCGAAACGATCAGGCGTGGTGTTACGCGGTAACTGGCTGTCTGAGATTGAAATACAGAAGCGTCTGGAAGAGATTATCGCCGCGCGCAACGCTCCGGCCAAGCAGCCATGAGTTAGGAGGAAATACGATCCACAGATTACTCAGATGACACAGATGAGATTAGGTTTGGCACACAGCCAAAGCGCCTCTAGAACTGTTCGCTATTTGTTTTCTTAATCTGTGTCATCTGTGTAATCTGTGGATAGCTCTGAGCCGACGCAATCTCTTCCAATCAACCTATGACTAAATCTCAAAGCGAACGAGCGATCGAGTTTGCTGATCTTCATCGCGCACCAGGAGCGTTTGTGATTCCCAATATTTGGGACGGCGGCTCTGCGCGCATGATTGCCGGCCTCGGTTTCCAAGCTCTCGCGACTTCGAGCTCAGCGTCCGCCGGCGTTCTCGGTCGTCGAGATGGCATGGTTACACGCGACGAAGCCCTGGCTCAGATCAGAATCATCGTTTCAGCTTCCGATCTGCCGCTGTCCGCTGATCTCGAAAAAGGATTTGCCGACGAGCCAAAACTCGCCGCGGAAACAATTCTACTCGGTGCGGAAGCAGGTTTGGTCGGCGGATCGATTGAGGACGCGACCGGAGACAGTGCGCGGCCGCTCTTTGATTTCAATCAAGCCGTAGAGCGCGTTCAAGCCGCGGCCGAAGCCGCCCACTCACTTCCATTTCCGTTCATGCTCACGGCCCGCAGTGAAAACTTTCTGAATGGTAATCCCGATCTGGATGACACTATTCGCCGGCTGCAAGCGTTTGCAAGCGCGGGCGCCGACGTGCTGTTTGCGCCGGGACTGCCCGACCTCGATGCGGTGAAGACTGTTTGCGCCGCAGTCTCGAAACCGGTTAACTTTATGGTCGGCATTCGCGGTAAGTCGTTTTCGGTAGCGGAACTGCAGGCGGCCGGCGTAAAGCGCATCAGTCTCGCCGGCTCGCTTTACCGAGCTGCAATGACTGGTCTCTTCGAAGCCGCTCGTGAAGTTGGAGAGAGCGGTACCTTCCACTATCTCGATCATTGTCTGACAACGGCCGAGCTGAACGAATACTTGCGGCGGTAACAAAACAGATGAGCACACTGTCTGAAGTAAAACACTTGACGATGGCGGAACTGGAAGCTGGTCTGGAGGCCATTCGTTCGGCGCCAAAGGACGAGGGCGTCCTCGAGTTGATTGTGCGCCGACCGCAGATCGAAGAGCGCGAAGTGCTCGCAGAAGGAGAACTTCATATCGAGCATGGTTTGATTGGTGATAATTGGAGTGTGCGCGGGAGTTCACGTACGGTCGACGGTTCGGCGCATCCGGATATGCAGCTCAACATCATGAGCTCGCGAGTGATCGCGCTTGTGGCCCAGGAGAAAGAGCGTTGGCCGCTGGCCGGCGATCAACTTTTTCTCAACCTGGATTTGAGCGCTGAAAACTTGCCTGCGGGAGCGCGATTGGCCTTGGGATCCGCGGTGATTGAAGTCTCTCCGCAGCCGCACCTCGGTTGCAACAAGTTTGTGGCGCGGTTCGGAATGGATGCGATGAAGTTCGTTAACTCGCCTGTTGGAAGAGAACTTCATCTGCGCGGGATCAATGCGAAGGTCGTCCAGGGCGGGATAATTCGAGTCGGCGATCTGGCCCGCAAGCTCTGAGATCTCAAATCTCAAATTTGAGATCTCATTCAGTCCGCTCGATTCAACGCCTGAACCGCCAACATCAGACAAACCAAAGTAAACACGAGGAGCGCCGCGCCTTCGAATAACAGCATTCCCGGTGTGCCCACCCCCAACAAACTGAACCGCAAAAGATCCACTTGCCACGTCATTGGATTTAGAAACGCCGCTACGCGAAACCAGGCAGGCAGATCGGTTAGCGGATAGAACATCGAGCTGAAAAACATCAGCAGAATATAAGCAGCACTCGTCAACGTGTTGAATGAATCCATGCGTTGCAAGCGAATAGCAAAGACGCTGAAGAGAAAAAACCAACCTGCCGTAGTGACCACGATGATCGCTGCCGTTAACGGCAACAAATCCCAGCGCACCCGCGCGCCCATCGCGAGGACACCCAATCCCATCGCCAGCGTTGAAGCAATCACACTCAGTAACACGTTGAAACCAATTTTGCCGATCAGGAGTTGCTGGCGCGTGATGGGATAGGTTAAAAGCTCGTAAAAAATCCCCGAGTCTTTGTCCATGAAAAAGCCCCACGCGGTATTCATCGCCACCGAGAACGTGACCATGCCGAGCACGCCTGGCAGCAGGAATGCCACATATCCGATCGCCTGACTTTCGAAGTTGAGCGTGCCGCCAAGCATGCGTTCAAAGCCCAGCCCAAAAAGGACCAGGTAAGCCAGAGGCACGAAGAGATCCCAGACCACGAATCCGATATTGGTGATTCGCTGGCGATAGTCGCGATAAAACACCGCGGCGATGCCGTTCATTTCGACTCCTTCATCAACCGAATGAAGATCTCTTCCAGCGTCGGACCACGGACTTCGAACTGCAGAATCGGAACATCGCGCGAGATCTCCGCAAGGTTGGCCAAAAGCGATGCCTCTTCTCCCTGAAAAACCATCTCGACGGTCTTTCCGTTCACATGCAGCTCGCGGGGACGCAATGCTTCCAGACGCGCAACTACTGCATCCGTGGTTTCCGCAAAAGTCAGGTTCACACGAAACACCTGGGTCGAGAGTTTGCGCAGTTCATGCAAAGTGCCAGAGGCCATCGCACGTCCACGATCAAGGATCGTGATCGTCTCACATAGCTCTTCGGCTTCGCTGAGTATTTGCGTAGTCAACAGAATTGTTCGTCCCCGCTTAACTTCCGCACGCAGGCGATCCATCACTTTTCGCTTCATCAGCGGGTCCATGCCGGTAGTCGCCTCGTCAAGGATGATCACCGGCGAGTCCAGCATAAAGACTTTTGCGACTTGAATTCGTCGCTTGGTGCCGATGCTCAAATCCTGGACTGTGTCACGCAGGCGCTCGCCCAACTCAAACTCTTCCGCAACGTCTCGCAACCGTGTCGCTGCGGTCATTGAGTCAACGCCGTGGAGGTACGCGTAGATCAAGAGGTTATCGCGGACGGTCAGCAGGTTCTCGGTCGCTGTCTGCTGCAGCACAACTGCCAGCTGCCGGCGCGCCTGCAACGGCTCTCGAGCGACATCAAAGCCAAGCACCGAAGCCGTTCCGGATGTGGCCGCAGTGATCGTGCTGAGAATTTTGACGAGCGTCGATTTGCCGGCGCCGTTTGGACCGAGCAATCCGTAGATGTGACCTTGCGGAACCTGCAACGAGACGCCGTTAAGAGCTCGCACTTCGCTGGTACTGGATTTATAGATCTTTCGGACGTCGCTTATTTCGATGGCAGCAGTCATTGCGATGCAGAGTAAGGCAAGACTCGGAAGTTCCAAAGTACGCAGCGTAATGCGGAGCATTTCCTCTACTTGCCTAATCCACATCTGGCGTGGCAACTTCAACGCAATCAATCCAATTTCTATCTCCCTCGGAAGGAACAGAATGTCGCGATATTCCGCAATCGATGAACGCAGTTATCAGTACCTTGTCAAAACATCCGTCCGTGAGTCCGAAGTTGCACGCCGGCTGCGCGAGGAGACCCAGAAAATGCCGGCCGCCCAAATGCAGATTGGCCCTGAACAGGGTCAGTTCATGAAACTGCTGGTCGAAATGCTGGGCGCGAAAAAGACCCTCGAGATTGGTGTGTTCACGGGTTATAGCGCGTTGTGGGTGGCTTCGGGGTTGCCGGACGGTGGCCGGCTCATCGCGTGTGACGTGAGTGAAGAGTACACCGCCATTGCTCGTCGTTATTGGCAGGAAGCAGGAGTGGCAGACAAGATCGATCTGCGACTGCGTCCGGCTTTGGAGACCCTCGATGGGTTGGTGGTAGCGGGCGAGTCAGGCACGTTCGACTTCTCTTTCATCGATGCCGACAAGACTGGTTACGAGAACTACTATGAACGGTCGCTCGAGTTGCTGCGTCCGGGTGGGTTGATAGCGATCGACAACACCATCTGGTCCGGTAAAGTTGCCGACCCGGGTGCGCAGGATGAAGACACCTTAGCGATTCGACGGTTGAATGAAAGGCTTTTGCAGGACGAGCGGATCAGCTTGAGCATGTTGACGGTGGGAGACGGTTTGACGCTCGCGTTAAAACGATAAGTTATTTGAGGTTCCAGTAACTTATCCACAGATTACAGATGACACAGATTAATCAGAGAGAGGGTAAAAAGAAGGTAGGGCAGGAAAGCTGCCCCTTATGAGTAGCAAACAGTTCCTAGCCATTTGTTATGCATCTGTGTCATCTGTGTAATCTGTGGACAGTCTTTAGCGTTCCTTGTGCTCGCAAGTTCACTCTACGCTACGGTACTGATTTCATTAAACAACAGGAGAGTCAACGAACATGCCAGCTTCCATTGAACTCAAGCGCCGTCTGCGTTGGGCGGATTCAGATGCTGCTGGACGTCTGCATTTTCCGCGCATCTTTGAGATCGTCGAAGAGGCTGAGAGTGAGCTCGTGCGCGAGATCGAGTGGCCGATGAACCGGAGCCTCGGTTACGATTTCCCGCGCGTGCACGTTGAGTGTCGATTCCTGCGCGTACTGACGCTCGACTCACCATTTCGGTTGCGGCTGACGGTTGCGAAGCTGGGCCGGACTTCAATCCGCTACGAGTATCAAGTGTTTGACGCTGAAGATGAGTTGGCTATCGAAGGGTCGATGACTATTGTTGTTTTACAGAATGGAAAGCCAACCGAGATTCCTGCTTCGCTGCGTGCTGCGCTCAGTGGGGAGCCTGTTTGAAAGTCTCCAAGCTCAAGAGGACCTGCAAGTTTGAAAGTCTCTCTCAAGTTGGAATGTCTCACTGTCAGGAAGGTGGACC
>JANNON010000672.1:0-7083 GCA_031399105.1 Blastocatellia bacterium
GGTGGCAAGCATTCTTACGCGCGATGACCGACGAACGCCTACCCGCTAATTTAACGTCGTACAATGTAGCAACTTTTCACGCGGCGCTCGGCGAGAGTGACAAGGCCTTTGTCGAGCTGAACAGGGCTTATCAAAACCGCGAAGGCATTCTCGGCCTGCTCAAAGTTGACCCACGATTCGATTCTTTGCACGACGACCCACGCTTCGAAGACCTCTTACGCCGCTTCAAGATTGCGCCATCCGATGCGCTAAGATTGCACCATCGAATGCGCGCCGAATCGAATTCCAGTTCTCCAATTCACACTTAACGACGGCACAAACGCCTGAATCTTGAGTAATCGAAGGGGAAGAAGATAACAACTGAGGAAGACACCTCAGCAAATTACTAAAGATGCCCGCAACATAACGTAAACCTTGCACCGACCGCCCGACAGCACGACGTTCCTTTCCCGCGCTCGGACTGAACCAGTTCGCGGATTGTTTTATTGAATGAAAGATTACAATCGCTGGGTCAGCACAAAATAACCATTCAATTGTTTGAGGCTCATCTTGACCATCGTGGCCCAGGCTGTCAGTCGGTTTATCCACTGGGTCAGCTACATAGAGTGTTAAATAAGATGCGCGAAATCGTCGTCATCTGCACCGCGCAATTAACAACCGATTGCCGCGCGACGCCTCGACTGCGACACTTTCAAGGTTGCGTGTGCAAGTCAGTTAGAATGCTGCCGCTCGGCGCGGCTGAATTGGAGCGTTAGGCGCTTAGAAGGGACACTTGATGCATTCCAGAGCAAAGCTGCTCTTCGTGTGCGCAAAGATGGCAGCGGGTAAATCGACCTTGTCGAGAGAACTCGCGGCGCGAGAGAACGCCGTGTTGCTGGTTGAGGACGAATTTCTTGAGCGGCTCTTTCCCGGAGAGATCGTCGACATTCCTAGCTTTGTGAAGTACTCGTCCCGGGTAAGGGATGCCCTGGCGCCACATATTCGCTCGCTACTGTCCAAGGGCATCTCGGTCATGCTCGACTTCCCGGGCAACACGAGGAACCAACGTGCTTGGTTCCGCCACTTGTTTGAAAGCGCCGATGCGGAACATGAACTCCATTTCATCGACGCGTCGGACGATCTATGCAAACGTCAGCTCAAGGAACGAAGCAAGGGGTATCCGGCGGGAAGTGCGTGGAGCACGGACGCCGAGTTTGACTCGATCACCGCGTATTTTGAGTCCCCCTCGGTCGAAGAGGGATTCAACATCATTCGACATGAGCCCCCCTAATTCGGCCTTCCAGATCGTAAGGCGACTTTCTTTGTCCGCTCATCCCGAAGAAAGGGAGTAACCTTTGATTATTCAAAGCTTGTGGGGAAACTTGTCTGACGAGGAATGCATCCGCTTGTGAGATCTTGGCGAATAATTTAACTGCCAGCGTTCGCGGGATTCAGTCCGACGACAATTTGTCTAACAATCGAGAAGTTCTGAGATCTACGTTGCGGCGCAAAACCCAGCAGAAGGCCGTGTCACTCGATGAAGATCTGGCTGAGGCACACGCCGCGCTCGGCCAGTCTTATCTGCCGCTGGAATCCTTCAAAACCCGATCGAGGCGCAAGAGGTTCTCTGCGCGGTAAAAGTCTTGCCGCGTTATCGCCACCTCCTGACCGGATTTCAAGATCAACTCACCAAGTACGCGTCGGGCGGCGAGGATATCAGCACGCGGGGCATTAGTTATTTTCAAGTGCCTTAACCAACCGTTCGCGCAGGCGACGGCATAGGGAAACCACGGGAGGTGATACTTATAGCCGCCTCTCTTTTGGATTCCATCAAGATCTCGGAACTCCGTATCAATGCGATCTTCGTCGGTAGCGAAAGGACTGCCCTCAATCGGCAAGAGCGCAACCCGCCGCGCAATGTCGGACAACATCTCTGTGGAAAGCCGAACAGATTCTGGTTCAACCTCTGACGCCCTCAGCAAGAGAGAGTATGAGAGCAGCGTCAGACTTGCGACAGGCGTCACTTCACGGGTGCTCTGAGATCCATGCCAACCAGGGCGTGGTCGCCATTCACCCTCGCGGTCATACGAATCGATCAGATATCCGGCAGTCTTAGCGATCATCTGCTGCAGCCGATCTTCGCCGGTCTCGTCAAGCCATCGCTCGTTACACTCGCGAACCGCCACCATCGCCTCCAGACCGGTCAGGGCTGCGTACAGAGAAGGCGGTCCTATTTGATTTGGAAGATGGTTCCATCCGCCGTCATTTGGGCGGTAGTAGTGTGAGGCTGCACGCTGTGCGTATCGGAGATGCTGAACGAATCGTTCACGTTCATTCGAAGTTAACGCGTCCTTGCGCGAGAGCAACGCGCTGATTCCAATAATCGGCCAGAGGGCTGCTTCGGCTTGCGGATTCTTTAGCTGATACCAGAGCCATCCATATGCGACGCCTTCAGCCTCACTGGCCCGACCAGGTTCAAAGGGAACTTCAAGCCATTGCTTGGCGCGACGCAAATCTGAAGCAGTCGCCTCAGGCGCGCCAGCGATGCTGGCGACTACTTGACCCAATTCCCATGTCCCGCCAATACGTCCTTCCGGAGTGAAGCGCAATACCTGGTTTTGTTTGTCGAGGTCGTTCAACGCCTGGCCTATCAGCGTCCGTCTCAAGGCTGATGTTGTCTGATTGATGGAACCCTCGGAGGCCGCGCGACGGAAAATCGAGACGTCGAAGTCGTCGAGTGTTCGACGAATGCTGTCCGCGGCAAAGAGAGGCGCGCCGGAATCCGCTAGCCCGATGTAGGTGACCGTTAGAAGGCTGAAAATTAACAGCCCAATGAATGAGGCAAAGACTTGTCGCCGCCGCCTGGCTGCGAGATCGCGCCTTTTCAAAGAGTCGAAACTGACACCCAGAATTCCGGCAATGAGTTTGAGTTTTCCATCGCGAAAGCCATCCTTGCCGCGTCGCAGGTCCGCGGCCAGAGGTTCAAGTGTCGATACGGAGCCGTCGGTATTAATCTGGCGGAGAAGCGCTGGAGGAAACGGTAGTGCTCCCGTTGCCCCCTCGTCGATGATCGCGGCGAGAACCTGGTCCTGACGGCCGAGACTATGAAACACTTCGATCTCACGGTTTACCCATTTTGACTCAGCCGCAGCTTGCGAACACAAGACAACAAGTGCGTGCGAGTCTGCCAACGCCTCCCTGATCTCAGTGGACAAGTTGACCGCGCTTGCCAGTTCGGCTCGATCGATAAATACAGGACTCAACCGTTTGGGAATTTGGTGTTGGTTTATTGTTTGGCCCACCAAAGCATTTGGCACACGATAGGTTTCGAGTGCCCGATGGAGCCGGTGAGCGGAACGCGAGTCGGCGTGGCTATAGGTGATAAAAGCCCAATATTTCACGGGGGAAGGTAAGTTATCGGTTTGTGTTCAATTTAAGATCAATTCACCACCCTCGCGTTAGGCCGTGAGGTTATCTGCAGTGGCCTGTTTCTGTTTCGTTAACGTTCGTTACTGACTCTTGAATTACTTGCCCTCGAACGGCGGCGGTTCGGCTGGCACCGTTCCCAGCGGAACG
Organism: Blastocatellia bacterium; assembly: GCA_031399105.1. Classification (GTDB taxonomy): domain Bacteria; phylum Acidobacteriota; class Blastocatellia; order Pyrinomonadales; family Pyrinomonadaceae; genus PSRF01. Next base: position 3,556 of record JANNON010000672.1, read on the forward strand.
CACGCCACCACTTCAGTTTCCAAAACATAAACATCATCGAGGTATTTGTTGTTTGCGTCATAGAACGCAACCACGTCGGCGCCAATTCGGAAATAACCGGCGTGGATATCGACCTGATTTCCGCTCTTCGTGGTGACGCGGAAAACCTGGCCATCGTTTCCGTTGCCCTCGACCGGCACAATGATTGCGACATGACCATGTCTGACGTAAATATTCGCCTGCTTGTTGTCTTCACGAAAGAAGTCAAACCGGAGCCGCTGATTCGAATATTCCAGCTTGAAGGAAGCGGCCGTCACAGTGATGACATTATTAGTGCCCTCTCCTTTCAAGTAGATTCGGAAGTCGCGGAGATTGCTTGCCATTGCCATGACGCCTCCCAAGAATATGTGATCGTAAGAACAAATGGCTTATACCATTCATTCATGTCAGGCCGGTAACAGTCAGCGCGAGGCACAATCATTTTAATAGGGTCATCTCTGTCACCGTCGGGTTCGCATCGCTGTACGCACTCTCGTGCTATTTGGCAGGTAAAGTTCTTGACGCCCCAAATCATCGGGCCTAATGTGTCTGCAACTGAATCTCCCAAACCTGCGCATTCTAAATTTGGTGGTTGAAGCGACGAACCGCAGCGTTTGTCTTGCTTCTTCCAGGAATGCGGTCCAAATCGAGCGGCTTAAAGTAACAAGGTTTCCCACTTAGCCAATGCCTGAAACCCCATTCAGTGCCCGAGCCAGCGTCCCGGTAAAGGAGATCCACGTCCTATGGATTACGGCCGGTCTTGGCTGTGATGGCGAGACCATCGCGATGACTGCCGCCACGCAGCCCAGCATCGAAGACATTGTGATGGGCGGCATTCCCGGAATTCCAAAAGTAAAGTTCTACAACCCGTTTCTCGCGTACGAGAACGGCGATGAGTTCATGGAGTTCTTCCATAAAGCCGCGTCGGGCGAGATCGATCCTTTCATCCTCGTGATCGAGGGTTCTATACCGGATGAAACAAACAAGGCCGAGGGCTACTGGGCCACATTCGGCGCTGACAGAGAAACCGGTCAGCCAATCCTCACCACAGCCTGGATTGATCGGCTGGCGCCAAAAGCGTGGGCCGTAATGGCAGTCGGCACGTGCGCGGCGTACGGCGGCATTCATGCGATCGAAGGAAATCCCACCGGTGCAATGGGACTGCCCGACTATCTCGGTTGGGAGTGGAAGTCGAAGGCGGCGGTGCCAATTGTTTGTGTTCCCGGTTGTCCGACGCTGCCAGATAATTTGATGGAGACGCTGTTGTACCTGCTCTATCAATCAGCCGGGCGCTCGCCGATGATCCCGCTTGATGAATCGTTAAGACCTACCTGGCTTTTTACTCAAACCGTTCATGAGAACTGCAACCGCGGTGGTTATTACGAACAGGCCCAGTTTGGCGAGGAGTATGGCTCGCAGCAGTGCATCGTGAAACTCGGGTGCTGGGGTCCGGTCGTCCAATGCAATATCGGAAGACGTGGAGTGGTGGCTGGAATCGGTGGTTGCCCAACGGTTGGCGGCATCTGTATCGGTTGTACCATGCCGGGGTTTCCCGACAAGTTTATGCCGTTTATGAACCAGCCGCCGGGCTCGCTGCTGTCTTCACATGCGGTCATGACCTATGGAAGAGCAATTCATGCACTAAGACGATTCACGCAGGCGTCGTTGAACAAGGAACCGAGTTGGCGCAAACGGAAAACAAGGACGCCAGTTTCATAGATTGCAGTAGTGCCAGGTAAGGGTAGTGATGCAGTTTGAGTAGAGGACTTAGAATTCAGCGGGCTTTGCCACAAAAGGTGCGTTTGGCTTGATAGCTTCGGGAGCAGTGCTCCGGGAGAGCACGATGTTTATAGCTTTATACGCTCATTCTAGTGCGCTCCGGCGGAGCGCGATGTGTGTTGGTGGCTACAGTTTACACTCCGCTCCCAACGGAGCGGGGTCAATTCAGGCCCGCGGGCTTTAAACATGTTGCTCCTCCGGAGCAAAGTGCACAGGAAGCAGCAGATGGAGTACAGACTAGAACAAATTCTGAGTGAGACCGATTTGGCCAGTGTATCCGCGGCCGAGGAAGTACTGCGGGATTTGGCGATGGCTTTTCCCTTGGAACAGATCAGGAAATTTGGGCCGCTTAACAACTCGCTGCACCAGACCAGCGCCAGAGATGCGAATGGGGAGGCAACGATAGTCGCTCTCCCCGAAGTTGATGCTCGCTACCAAACGCTGGTTGAACAGATTCCCGCAGTCGTTTTCATGGCCTTCCTCGATAAGGGAATCGGCGAGGCCTATGTAAGTCCGCAGATCGAAGCAATCCTCGGATTCACTCAGGAAGAATGGCTTAACGATCCGGTCCGCTGGTATCAGCAGATCCATCCGGATGACAAAACGCGTTGGAGTGTCGAGGCGGCCCAGCTCTTCCTGATGGGCGAGCCATTGAAGTCGCTATATCGCGTAATTGCTCGTGACGGTCACGTCGTTTGGTTCCACTGCGAGGCGAAGATGGTCCGCAATGACGATGGCCAGCCGTGGTTCATTCACGGTGTCGCGTTCGACATTTCGGAATTGAAGCGAGCTGAAGAGGCGCTTAAAAAGAGCGAGACTATGTTCGAAGGGCTCTTTGAGTTTGCGCCGGACACGGTCGTGGTCATCAACCGCGATGGCCACATCAGCAGAGTGAACGCGCAGGTGGAACTGATGTTCGGTTACGCGCGACGAGAGTTGTTGGGCATGCCGCTCGAATTTCTGGTGCCCGGCCAATTCAAATCACCGCAGTGTGATTCATTCGATGCACTCCATGCGCCGTCCATGCGAGCAGCGCTCGAGCTTTATGGGAGACGAAAGGATGGCTCGCAGTTTCCGGTGGACATTAAGCTTAGCCCTATGGAAGGCGATGATGGGAGCATCGTAATCGGAGTGATTCGCGACATTACCCGGCGAAAGCGTTCCGAAGAAGCGCTACGCAATTATGCGGAGCGCTTGCAGGTTCTTTCCCGGCGGCTGATGGAAGTTCAGGAGCTGGAACGGCGGAGCATTGCACGCGAGCTACATGATGAAATCGGTCAGGTGCTCACCGGGCTGAAACTAACGCTGGAAATGGGGACGCGTGTGCCGGCGGAGAAGGTGACTGGGAGTTTGCACCAGGCGCGAGCGCTGGTTAACGAATTAATGGCGCGGGCGCGGAAGCTATCGTTGGATCTTCGACCGGCGATGTTGGATGATCTGGGACTCTTACCGGCTTTGCTGTGGCACATCGAACACTATACGGCTCAAACACAGGTCAAGGTTGATTTCAGACATAGTGGTCTCGAAGGACAGCGATTTGCGCCCGAGGTTGAGACGGCTGCTTACCGGATCGTTCAGGAAGCATTGACCAACGTTGCGCGCCATGCGAAAGCAAGCGAGGTCACGGTTCAGTTGTGGACCAGAACCGAGGCTTTATGCCTTGAGGTTGCGGACCGCGGAGGGGGATTTGATCCAGCGGTGGTTGTTGCTGCCGAAACCAGTGGCTTGGCT
>JANNON010000690.1:0-5945 GCA_031399105.1 Blastocatellia bacterium
CCGCATGACTGTGCTGCGAAGCGCCCAGCATCGAAATGGAGAGTTGCGCGTTGCCGCCCTCCGGATCAACGTGTCGCACTTGCAGTGTTTGCGTCGTCGGTTCATCGGTCACGAGTGGGCCAAAGATGTTCTCGGCATCGCCGTTCAGAAGGTTCGGGAAGTAACTCAGTTTCTCAATCACTTCCGTAGTGGAGAGGAAACTGCCCGTACTGCTTGCTTGCGAAAATTCGACGTCACCCTTGTTTCGGTTGCGTTTCGCGCCACCAATGCGTTTGCCATGGCTGTCGGCCGAAACGAGCCAGTAGGTACGTGTGTCAGTGGAAGGAATATCGAGCGCGACCCCGTAGAACTCGACTGAGTCGCTGGCCGAAAGCGCGATGCCGTTGCCATTCACTCGAATCGGAATCTCCTGTCCGTCAACATACATCTGCAGGAAACGAGCATCGCGTGAGACATCGAGACCCGCCGCAACAAGTTGGGCCTGAGTCAGTCGATACCAGCCACTGCGGCGTACGGCAATCTTGACGGCTGGGCCAGCCGCTATCTCATGCTGTCTCGCAATACCGTCAGCCGTAATTCTTAGCGTCTCGCTGCGACCAGCTTTGTTAAGCGAAGCGGCCCACGAGTTTTCAGTTATCGCGCCACCGTGTTCGCGAGCAGCCGCGTTCAACTCGCCAACCAGCAACGCGCGTTGGCGTTTCGGCGAGATGCCCTTGTTGCCCGCGGGATAGATCGGGCCAAACGTTTGCCGAGTGCCGTTGAGATCAATTGCTTCGAGGTAGTAACCGGTGTTAGCTGACCCCTTCGCGTCAAACCATGAATAAGAGAAGCCGGCGGCCAGACGCATGCCGATACCAACACGCAGCGCTGAGCCGGCAACCACTGAAGGAGTCACGCGAACGCGACGACCATTTTCATCGCGATAGACGTGATAGCCGAGATTGTTGATTTCGTCGCCGCTGTCCCAAGCAAGCGCGACGCCGTCGGTGTAACCAACGGCCTGGAAGCGATTGAGCTTGACTGCGGTTGGAGCGGAAGGGGCTGAAGCAAGAGTCCAAGATGAGAATCCGGTTACGCTGGTTTTCTGAACCCAATTGGCGGCACCATCGCGAGTGTTGAAGCTCTGGTCCGCCCAAACGCCGGACGTCTCTCGCCACAGCGTTAACGAGCCTTCAGCGTTTCCGTTCAACTCACCATCGAGATATCTCAGCCGCAAGGTGGCGTTGATTGTTCCCGCGCCGGGAGTCAGCGTGTAAGTTCGTAAGACTGCCTGACCAAACCCTGAAGGCGCGGTTCCCTTCACCAAGAACACGTCGACTTGGGTGGCAGTCCCAGCGTTGGTTATCTGGACATTTACGTTGCCGAAAGAACGAGTGGTGCCGCCAACATCTGTACGACGTACCATGCCTTGAACGTCGCCCGCACCAGCCGAAGTACTGGACTGAGTTAGGAGCGCTGGATCAGTGACTGTCAGATCCGAGGTCAGAGTCAGCACACCAGTAACGCTGCCACTCGTCGTCATGTTGGTAGTGCCAGTTCCTGTGTTGGCAATCGTTAAGGCATTGAAAGCTGTTGCTGACGAGCCCGCGATTGTCTGCTCGCCCGAACTCGCGTTGAATGTCGTTGTCTGCGTACCGGCAGTGAACGTTCCGTTGTTGGTCCAGTCGCCAGCGATCAAGATGCCAAGATTGTTCGCTTGGAAGGTGCCGGCGGTAACCGTGAAGTTACCGCCAATTGTGCAAGCATTCGTAATTAGCCGCGTTTGACGATTTGTACCTGAAGGGTTGTTAACTACCAGGTTGCCAGCTGGGACAGCAGAACCGCAGTTAACATCGAACCCATCTACGGAGTTTGCGGTAGTTGAAACACCGTCCCCTAGTCGAATTGTACTTCCTGCGAAATTCTTGGTTCCTCCAGCAACGATCTGTACTGCGTTTCCTATATCAGTAGCCTGCGATGTGTCATGGGAGTCGATAATTGTCACGGTTCCTGAGGTAAACGTGACGTTTGCCGCGCCGGTGGCTTCAAAAATGTGAATGGCATTGTCTAACTGTGCAACATCGTTGGGATCAATGTTGATTGCCGCTCCCGTGATTGTCGTCGTTCCTCCGCTCATCTGAAAGCGACCGAGGATGTTTAGGGTTCCTCCGGAAAGCGTCATGGTGCCGCTACTGATGCCGAGCAAATCGTTTCCAGTTCCCAGGTTGAAGGTTCCGGCAAGCACTTCAAAAATGCCGCCCGTGACCGTTAGGTCGTTGTTTCCCAGATTCACTATTGCGCTGGCATGATTGACGCTAAAGCCCACAGCTGCTCCGAGACCCGTGTCCGCGGCAAACGGGGTGATTGTCTCTCCTGTTGACAGCCTGAATACTCCATCGGTGAGAGTTAAAAAGGGAGTAGGTACCGTAAAGTCTGAGGACGTAATATCTACAATATTATTTGCAGCAGCGCCGCTGTTGTTGATGGTTATTAAATTAAACTGAGTCGTCCCTCCGGTACCACTAACCGTCTGGTTAGCGTTATCGTTGAAAACAACATTACAAAGGTCGTCAGCACCGGTATTCAAATCGAAGGTCCCGTTGTTAGTGAGGTTGCCGGCAATGTTAAAAGTGTGAGTGTCGTTAAAATTATTAATCGTTACGGTTCCCGCGACTGTGACGTTACCGTTGACGGTTATCGTTCGAGCAGTGCCATCCCCCAAAGCTAGCGTTCCACTGACGCTCAGACTCAAAAGACTGGCTGTGTTTACATTCAACGTCACAGTACTGCCAATCGGAATCACGACGTCATCGTTTACGGCTGGCACGCCGGCGGGACTCCAATCACCCGCGGTGTTCCAATTGCGAGCGCCCGCACCTGAGGTCTTTGTCACCGCGTTTGCGGTCGCGGATGCTAAGAACATCCCAGCGATCAGTAACGCTGCGCAGAAGGATAGCCGCGTAAGTCGTGCGTTATAGCGACTAGCGTTCGAGACATCGACTTTAACCAGATTGGACTTCAATTGTGAGTTCACGGCTTTCTTCCTCTCGTCTGGGGCGACGCTATTGGTGGCGTCGAGTTCAAGCTTTTGGAAATGGTGTTGGTGCATGGATAGCGCTCGTGGTCTGCCGGCCTTCGAGGCTAGCGACACGTGCCGTTGCCACGGCAGAAGCCTGAGCAACACTGCGATGACGTGGCGCACGATCCATTTGACGGTATGCACGTCGCAGCCTGGGCAGGTGTCGGCGCCGTGATCGAATAGATCACCGGCAGCGCTATCGCAGCCCCGATGCCGATTCGTCTGACCGCTTCGCGACGCGACATCTTGCCGAGCAACGGCAGGTTCTTGGGCACTGCAATTTGCTCAACCAGCAAGTGGTCGCGACTAAGCTGGTCCAACGCGAGCCACACAAACTCTTCCTGCAACTTCTGGCCGGTTTGATTCCCGAGCTGTTTGGTGATTTCAGTTGGGCTCGTGCGTCCGTCGCAGAGTTTCCAGATCGCGGCGGCCGACTCGTTCAGACTGTGCGCGCGGTTACGCTCAAGATCGTAGACGAGCAATTCGTCAGGTAATTGTTTGACGATGATCTGCTGCTGACGAGCCAGGGGCAGGGGAAGGTGAACTTGTTTTCTCATTAAGACTCCTGAAAGTGCCGAACGCACCAGGAGTCTCTATGCCTGGGCGAAGGCAGCGATGGGTAATGCTGAATATGGCCGCTTGATCTTAACGGTGCCGCTACTCACTTTAGGCGCAAAGAGTAGAACACTGAAGATAGGGAACACGACGAAAAGATGGCGTTTCCCGTAACGTTTTTAGCTTAATGGTCGCCTTTTGAACTAATGGTTCGGAAGTGGACTGCTGAGATCCGATAACCTGGACTGCTTCGAAGCGGGCAACCTCTCCGCACATTGGAAAGATAACTGGCCCGAAAAGTAGCATTTCTCACACTAAGAGGTCAAACGAATCAATACGGCTGTCATGAGGTCAGTACCACTTCGCGGTAGCGGGTGGGGGTGATGTAAGTTGAATTGCGCATAAACCCCGAAGAACGCAGCGGTGCGCGGCCCCACCCGCTAAAGAGACTGTGCGAAAACTCATGGTCTAAGGAAACAAATCAAGATAGGTAGTCTCACTGTCAGGAAGGTGGACCCTGTCCCCGCTTCAAGTTGCCTTAGTTTCAACGTCGGTTGGCAGATTCAAGATTCTACCGATCTTCATTGCGCCAAAACTCAGGCGGGGACAGGGTCCACCTTCCTGACAGTGAGACTACGAATCTTGATTTGTCTCCTTAGACCTTGAGTCGAAAACAGGAAAGTGATCTATAGCATTCGCGTCTTTAACGCTGTGTAAGGAAACACCGGCGAGTGGGACCGCATTTCGCGACGGCCCGGCGCAGCCAGCTTGACCGTCCAGAAATACTGTTTATTGGTCATTGAGAACTGGCAATCAATTTTCGCTGGCCCGGGCGAAAACGGTTCGAGAGGAAAAGCAATCGGTGACCAGTTCGGGCTGTTTATCGTTCTCAGTTTCACGCCGTCCGTCAGCATCACATCCGCCCATAGGACCAGACAGTTCATCTGGCTTGCATCCGCGAGCCGCCAACTGGCAGCTAGCTCGCGGAGCTCAGGTGGGCTTTTGGCAGTTGCGAGATCGACGCTCGTCAAAGCCTTTGGCGGTCCAACCATCGTGAGTTCGCCATGATCTCGGATTCGCCTCGGAATGTCGTAGTTCAGCATTTCGAGATACCGGTATTGCAGCTTTAGTCCGGCGGGCAATGCTGCTCCGAAATTTTTCATGTGGGCGGGAGCGATGATCGATGTCACCCGCCGCGGAATCATGGCTCCACCGCGTTTCAAAAACCGCTTTCGCGCGTCAATCATGATGGGCACGATCTCTTCGTCGAATGCCTCGTTGCCAATCGTCTCGCTGATCACGAGATCAAACTTGCCCTTGATGTTGAGTTCGCGCGAATCACCGGTTAACACTTCCACTTGTTCCGCCACGCCGTTATTACTCACCAGCTTTTGAATGATCGGAATCAGAATGTTTTCGCGTTCGACCGCAACCACTCTCTTTGCACCCAACTTCGCCGCCGCAATCGCCCAAATGCCCGTGCCGGTTCCGATATCCAGCACCGTGCTGCCCTCATGAACATGCTTCTTGAGCGCTTTGTGAAAGGCGACGTTGCGCACTTCATCACTCAACATGCTCTCGTGGTACTTGAGGATGTGTTGCATCTGGACAAAGAGCTGTGCGTCTTTGTCGGCTTTGGATGGTGAGTGTTTCACGGAAACGGGCGGACTATACTAGTTGCAAAGATTATTGCCGCGGCAATTTCCATTGCAGCATTGGCTGTCCAAGGTGCAGGCCGCATCGCGCGGGCGGCAACTCCCCTGGGCCTGTGCCGTGGGTGCCGTGAGCGTGATGATTGCTGGAATCGCGAGTGCGGCGATGCCCAGATGTCGCAGGACAGTCCGACGGTGAACGCGATCCGTACCCTGCGGTCGGTTGAAATCCTCGGCAAGCAGGTCAAACTTCTTGAGCTGGTCCAAGGCAAGCCAAACTACTTCGTCTGAGACGTTCGTCTTTAGTTCGCGCTCCAGGATCCTACGCGCACTCGCGATCGTCGTTCGACCGTCGCAATTTTTCCAAACTATTGCTGAAGGTTGATTCAGGCAGTGGGCCTGATTGTTTTGCAGATCGTAAATTACCACCTCATCGGTGAGATCCCGGACAATCAATGACTCCTGTCGCGCACGTGGCAATACCGACATCTGAATAATCCCTCCCCTGAACTTGGTCGTGTTTTGTAAATATGTTTAGGAATGTAGTGAATGCGACTCTGTCAGTCAAACAGTGATCGCTCTTAACGAAGCAAACTCTCGCTCAATCGTGGCTTTGCACAAAACAAAAGCAATCAGAACCGCGGAGCGCAGCGACCGGGCCGACGCGAAAAATTCAACTG
>JANNON010000764.1:0-8072 GCA_031399105.1 Blastocatellia bacterium
ATTGCCGCAAGCTTTGCTCGAGTCTGGAAAGTAGATTTTCGCTGGGTCGTTCCATCAGGCGAATATTAAAGGCATTTTGGGCTTTTCACAACAGTTTCGATCAGAAGAGGTGTTAGGTTTCAGCCTTTAGAGGCCAAACGCGCAACTGAAGTTTGAACTTCAAACGCCTTTATTCCCGCATCGCTTGTTGCGCTTAGGACAGTCAACAGTTTCACCGATCGCGGTCAAGGACATAGGTGGGAATGGCTCGCAGTGCCTCCAGGTACTCTGAATCCGGCAAACTATCGATCGCCGTGCGCGCGGCTTCGGCAAACTCATCCGCTCGTTCCCTCGCCCGCTCGAGTCCCCCACTGCGCATTACTGCGTCGAGTAGTTCCTCGCGAGCGACACTTTCATACCCGCCATCGCTCATCACGGCTTCGACCTTCTCGCGCGCTAATTCACTTTGTTCGAGCAGGTAGATCAATGGAAGGGTCACTTTGCCGCCTATCAAATCAACGCCGGCTCCTTTCCCGAGCGCATCTTCAGTGGAAGTAAAATCAAGTAGATCGTCAATCAACTGAAACGCTGTGCCGAGATTCAGACCGTAGTCTCGTAAAGCAGTTTGCTGTAGTTCATTCCCGCCGCCCATGATGGCGCCGACCTCACAACAAGCACTGAAGAGGTACGAAGTTTTGCGTTGTAACACATCGAGATATTGAATCTCACTCACGTTGCTCTTGCCGAGCAGAGTTAACTGCAAAAGTTCGCCCTCCGTCATCTTACGAGTAACGCGCGTCAGGATGTCGAGGATGGCCAGCGATCGTTCCGCCAGACTGGTCTCAAAGGCCGACATGTAAAGCCAGTCGCCCATCAACACCGCGGTTTCATTTCCATAAAGCGAGTTTACGGTCGGACGATTACGTCGGGTATCGGCGTTATCGATGATGTCGTCATGCACAAGCGTCGCTGTGTGCAGGAACTCCATCACCGTTGCCATGCGAATTGAGTTGTAACGAGCACCGTCACCGCCGACAGCATAATTCGAGAGGATCGTTAACGCGGGCCGCACTCGCTTGCCGCCAGACCGTCGAAGGTAATCGCTGATGTAAGAGACGACCTGAACATTCGACTGCGCTTGTCGCTCAAACTCAGTTTCAACCTGATCAAGTTCGCGCGCGATTAGACTGAATATTCGCCGAGCAGAAAGCCTGGCGTCTTCGAGTGCCGCAGTGTGACTGGACGTCTGCATGTTTCCGAACTAATTCGAGCGGTAATTGGTGAACTGCATGTGAATCGCAAAGTCCTTCTCTTTCAGCTTTGCGATAATGTCCTGGAGAGTGTCGCGATCTTTACCGGTAACGCGCACGACATCGCCCTGAATCGACGCCTGCACTTTAGCTTTCGAATCCTTAATAAATTTGACGATCTCCTTAGCCTTCTCCTGAGGAATGCCCTGCTGGATCTTCACGTGCTGACGAACGGTGCCCCCGGCTGCCGGTTCCACGTTGCCATAGTCCAGGCCTTTTAGCGGAACACCACGTCGCACCAGTTTCTGCTGGAGGATCTCGTTCATGTTCTTTAGTTTCGTCTCGTCTTCCGCGGTTAGCAAAAGTTCTTCTTTTTCGAGCGCAACCGTCGCTGAGCTGCCTTTGAAGTCGAAACGTTGGCGAACTTCCTTGACCGTTTGATTTATAGCATTCGTCATCTCGGCACGGTCAATCTCAGAGACGATATCGAAAGAGTTTTGTTGGGCCATAGCTAAGAGTTGTTTAATTGGGGATTGTTAGGGGCTGAGAATAACATCAAAGTGAAAGCATGTGAAAGTCTTCTCTAAATCTGACGGGCACGTCGTAACTATGTCGCGGTTGGAATTAGGCGCGGATAAAACGCGGATGATTGGGATCTGAAAAGCTAAAGCGAGTGCCTCTGTCATTCAGATCCGTCTAATCCGCGTTCATCCGCGGCTTTTACTACTAGCGAGAGTTACCTCACCTCCAAGTCAAAAAACTCGCGAAAGGTTTTGCTGGTAATCCTGCCGATCTCCTCGACCTCGGTGTTATGAAGCGTCGCCAACGCGCGTGCTACTTCAACAACTCGCGCGGGCTCATTTCGTTTCCCACGAAACGGTACGGGCGTTAGGTAAGGACAATCCGTCTCAATCAACAACTTGTTGAGGGGTAGACGTGATGCGACGCCGCGGATCTCCTCGGCCTTCTTGAACGTGATATTGCCCGAGAACGAGATTAGAAAACCTAGCTCGAGCGCAGTTTCAGCCAGCTCAAGTGAGCCACCAAAGCAATGCATGATTCCACCGCGGGTGTTCTCACCGTAATTCGAACGCAGAATCCCAATCGTATCTTCATCGGCTTGGCGCGTGTGAATAATCACAGGCAGTTTGCATTCGCCGGCCAGTTGGAGTTGTCGCTCGAATACTCTTTGCTGCACTTCACGAGGCGAGTTGTCATAGTGGTAGTCGAGGCCGATCTCGCCCCAGGCGATGACACGCGCGCTTCGCTTGACGATCTCTTTTATTCTTTCTTCTGCGGCATCATCAAACAGTCGAGCGTCATGCGGATGGACACCAACGGCAGCGTAAATGTCTGGGTGGTTTTCGGCGAGACTGACGGCCCTTTCCAGCGACCCGCTGTGAGGATCGCCGGTTCCTACATTCAGGATTGCGTCGACGCCGGCGTCGCGCGCGCGTTTGATCACTTCCTCGCGATCCGCGTCGTACTCGGAGCCGTCAATATGTGCATGAGAATCGATGAACATCTGCTGGGAGCGCCATTTGCCGGGGAGCGCGCTGCTATTCGCTGGGAGCGCGGACGACCTCGTCCGCCTTACGTTGAATGCCACTTAGTTCAGGTTAATAAGCTTTCTGCTGAGTTTGGGGAGGCATCGCCAGGCGGGCGAGGCCGCCCGCGCTTAGAAAAGAGCGAGATTCGTTTCGCCCATGTTAGCGCCGACGAATCGGTTGGACCGATGACCCTTCAATCGCGTTATTTCAACCGCGCGCCGTTCGGCACTTCTTCGGCAAACGTCGCGACCACCGGCCGGCCTTCTTCTCCAAACGACGCCGCCACGACCATCCCTTGTGATTCATACCCTCTTAGCTTGCGCGGCTTGAGATTCGCCACCACCACGAGCTTGCGTCCGACAAGCTTCTCCGGCTCGTAATACTGCGCGATTCCCGCCAGCACCTGGCGCGGCTTTTCTTCACCAATATCGATACTCAGCAACAGCAGTTTGTCAGCCTTCGGAACACGCTCGGCGGAAAGTACTTCGCCAACTCGTAGATCGACTTTGGCAAAGTCACCAATCTCAATGAACGTTGTTACGCCTTCCACCGCATCCGCTCCGGTCGCGCCTTGCATGGGCGGCGCCGCGGGTTTCGTCTCTGATCGCGCCGGGGCGCTCGCGACTGCATCTGCTTCCGTGGCGTGAACGCCCGAGCCCTTGCTGCCTTCCTGCATCTCCGCAAGCAGCTTCGCTTTATCCAGTCGTGGAAACACAGGCGTCACCTCGCCAATCTGTGTGCCTTCCGGTAATCCGCCCCACTTCAGTTCAGCCGGATTAATCGCCCCCGGACTTCCCTGCAAACCGAGTTGACTGTAAATACTTTGCATCGCCTCAGGCATGACGGGATAGAGCATCACGCTCAGCCAACGAAGCGTCTCGGCCGCTCGATAAAGTACTGCATTCAACGTCTGCCGCTGCTGCTCATCTTTCGCGAGGTCCCACGGCTTTGCCTCGGTAATCATCTTGTCCACGCGAGCGACAATTGACCACGCCACTTCGAGTGCGCGACTGAACGCGAAAGTCTCGAAATGTTGTAGAAACTGAACCCGGGCGTTCTCAATGAATCCGGCGACGGTAGTTTCGTCGGTATCGACGCCAGTTCGTTTTGCCAGCAGCAACTTTTCTTCAGAAATCTTGCCCGACGGAATTCGACCTTCTGCGTAACGCGCAACCATCGTCAGCGTGCGGCTGGATAGGTTGCCAAGCCCGCTGGCGAGATCGCTGTTTGTGCGATCGATCAATGCTTCGTAGCCAAACCGTCCGTCTTGACCAAAGACCATTTCGCGAAGACAGAAATAACGGACCGCATCGTTTGGAAAGTGCCGCTTAAGTACGTCCAAATCGATCGTGTTACCCAGTGTCTTCGACATTTTTCTGCCATTCGGGTCTACCCACATTCCGTGGGCCACGATGCCGCGGGGTTGCGCAACACCTGCGGCCATCAGGAACGCCGGCCAATACACCGCGTGAAATCGCAGGATGTCTTTGCCAACAAGATGCAAACCAGGCCAGAACTTTTCGAAGCCGATCGCGCGCTCCTGCTGTTCGTTGCCGAAGCCGACAGCCGTGATGTAATTCGTCAGCGCATCGAACCATACATACATCGTATGCTCCGGGTCACCGGGCACTGGAACTCCCCAGCTAACCGAACTTCTGAGACGGCTAATCGAAAGGTCTTGCAACCCGCCGCGCACGAAACTCTTCACTTCATTCTTACGCGCTTCCGGTTGTACAAAATTTGCTCGGGAGTCGTAGAGCTCCAGCAGAGCTTCGTCATAGTCGGAAAGCCGAAAGAAATAACTCTCCTCTGAAACGCGATCGAGCTGCGTATCGTGAATCAAGCAAGTGGGCGGCGCCCCTTCGACGGATGCCGGTGCGTATTCGTCGTCCGACTTATACGAAGCGCAGGCGGCACAAAACCATCCTTCGTAGTGTCCTTTATAGATCGCGTCATTGCCTTTTGGCGTCCTCGCAGCAGCGCAACGTCGCCAAAGCTCACTGACACCTTCCGCATGGAATGGTTCAGTGGTGCGCATGAAAATGTCATAGCCGCCATGATCCGTATCCAAAGCAAAGGCCGCGGTCATCTTCTTGAAATAGCTGACGACGTAGTCAGCCTGTTCCTGCGAAGTCCGTCCGGCACGCTGAGCCGCGCGTTCGATGTTGATGCCATGCTCGTCCGTGCCGGTCAGAAAAAACGTCTCGATTCCCTGCTGCCGCTTGTTGCGAGCAATCGTGTCGGCAACGACCATCGTGTAGACGTGGCCCAAATGTGGCAGGCTGTTGGCGTAGTAAATAGGAGTGGTTAAGTAGAAAGTCATCTTTGCAATCGAATTGATCTGCTGGTGGTTGTCCGAGAAGGTTTTATTTACCGTTACCGATGATTAGCGACATTGCCTCAGCTCGCGTTCTCGGGTCGTTGCGAAATCCGCCGAGCACTGCTGATGTGACTGTCTTGGCACTGGCTTTTCTCACGCCACGCAAGGTCATGCAGGTGTGTTCGGCTTCGATCACGACCATCACACCCAGCGGCTTAAGTCCTTCGAATAATGTGTTGGCGATGTCGGTAGTCAGCCGCTCCTGAAGTTGCAGCCGGCGCGAGAACGTCTCGGCCACTCGAGCCAGTTTCGAGATCCCGACAATCCTGCCATCCTTCGGGATGTAAGCGATATGACATTTGCCAACAAACGGCGCCAGGTGATGCTCACATAGCGACGCGATGCTGATGTCTTTCACGATCACCATTTCGTCGTGCTTATCTCCGGGAAGCGGGACGACATATTCCTCCGGGTTCTCGCGCATTCCGGACGTCAACTCCGCATACATCTCGGCGACTCGTTGCGGTGTTTCCCTGAGTCCGGCGCGATCCGGATCTTCGCCAATGCCTTCAAGAATCAAGCGTACCCCACGAGCGATTGTCTCGAGGTTCACAGGTGGCAATGTTTCTTCTTGATCCTGCGCTTTGATTTCTGACACTTTACCGGCCATACGAATCCTCGTTATCTGCGGCGCTTTGAGAGTTCCAGGCGCACCGCCGCTTCCACTTCTCGCAAGGGCACGTTCGCTTTATGCGCTGCGCTGCGGCACTGATCGTACTCGGGCATCTCATTGATTACAGCGCCATTCAGGTAGGCTACTTTAACATCGATCGGCCCATATGGAGTTTCGATCCGAACCATCTCGCGAGCGAGCGCGCGACGATTTACTTCATAGCTGCGCACTCCGAGCGTAGTGGTCTCAGCGAAAAGCATTTGCATCAACAGCTCGCGCTCCAGACCGCGGCAAAGAATTGAGAGCAGCACTCCGGGGCGGCTCTTCTTCATGTGGACTGGAGTGAAATAGCAATCCAACGCGCCCAGCTCAAAAGCCTTCTCCATCACATGACCGAAATACTGCGAAGACATGTCATCCACATTGGTTTCGAGCATCCAGAGATGTTCGTCCAATGGGTGCGACCCTTCGGTCTCGCCGATCAAAACACGCAAGGTGTTCGGGAACTTCTCATAGGTGCGAGTGCCCGCACCATAGCCTGATTTCTCGAGCGTCATCGGAGGCAACGGACCAAACGAATCGCAGACGCTCGTGATGATGGCGGCGCCCGTCGGAGTTACCAGTTCACCCTTTATGTCAGTCGCATAAACCGGAACCCCTGAAAGCAATTCTGCAACAGCCGGAGGCGGTACCGGGAACCGACCATGAGCCATATCGACAGTGCCGCTTCCCACGTGAAGAGGTGAGCAAGCAAACCGTTCGATGTTCATCGCTTCAAAGCAGATTGCGGCGCCCACGACGTCGATGATTGCGTCCAACGCACCTACTTCGTGAAAGTGGATCTTTTCGATGGGTTCGTTGTGAACCCTGGCCTCGGCCTGAGCCAATCGCGTAAAGATATCTTTAGCTGTGCTCTTAACTCCCGGTGACAACTGCGAGCCGTCAATGATCTTAACGATGTCGCTCAGATGCCGGTGAACGTGTTCGTGCTGTGTTTGCACGCGGACATACGTAGCGTTAATCCCCGAGCGATCGACTTGTTCGAAAGAGATCTCATAGCCGCTAATTGGAAGTAGGGCGAGCTGATCTTTCAGCCGCTGGGGATCCATACCAGCGGCGACCATCGCTCCCAGAATCATGTCGCCACTCGCGCCCGCGAAACAATCGAAATAGAGGGTTTTCATAAGTAGGACAGGCATTCTTGCCTGTCTCCATTACATTCCGGTTATCGAACTTCACTTAGCAAACGCAGACAGATTTGAATGTCTGTCCTACAAAAGCGGCAGCAACTCGCCCGCCTTTCCCGTAACCGCTTCATCACATCGCTCCGACAGCGGCGTCCGCTCGGGATTGATCTCGCAAATAAAGGCGCCGGCGCCGCGAGCGATCTCTGGTAACAATGCCGCAGGATAGACGATCGCCGAAGTGCCAATCACAAAGCAAAGCTCGCAATTTTCCGCACGCTCGGCGGCCTTTTCAAACACACCCGGTGGCAACATCTCGCCAAACAATACAACATCAGGTCGCAATCGATCGCCGCAACTGATGCAGGCGGCCTCACGTTTACCTTCACGCGGTATTTCAAATCCGGAAGCACAAGCGCGACACCGTGAGCGCCAGATGCTGCCATGCAACTCGAGCACATCACGTGAACCGGCAAGTTGATGCAGCCCGTCGACGTTTTGCGTCACCAGGGTGAACTCTTCAAACCTGTCCTGCCAGCACGCGATTGCTTGATGAGCCGGATTTGGCGCCAACTCCGCAAGCAGGTGGCGGCGGTAATCAAACCACTCCCAAACTGCGTCGAGATCCCTTTCAACCATGTCGGCCGAGGAGATCACATCGAAAGCCATTCCCTTCCAAACCGCAGTATTTCCGCCGCCGCGGAACGTCGGCACGCCCGATTCCGCTGACACACCAGCGCCGGTAAGGACCATTACGCGTCGCGCAGTTGCGAAGCGATGACGCAGTTCCGCCGAGAAAGGTGTGTCAGTCGCGAGTTGCATGGGAGAAGTTGATGGTAGCAGAGCCCACGTCAAAAGTGCCAAGCTACAACTTTGCGTGCTGATGCAGTTTGAGTTCTGTAAGTGAATGCTGCGCAAGAGTCATGAGGGCAGTACCGCCTCGCGGTAGAGACTGTGCGAGAATTCAAGATCTAAAGAGACAAATCAAGAGACGTAGTCTCACTGTCAGGAAGGTGGACCCTGTCCCCGCTTCAAGGTGGCTTAGTTTCAAGGGCGGTTGGCAGCTTCAAGACTCTACCCATCTTCATGTCGCCGAAACTCCGGCGGGGACAGGGT
>JANNON010000796.1:0-6649 GCA_031399105.1 Blastocatellia bacterium
ATCGCAATCGGCGTCGGCGGCGTTCCCCGCGGCCGTGTCATTGAGATTTATGGCCCTGAGAGTTCTGGGAAAACTACTCTGGCTTTGCATATCGTCTCTGAAGCGCAAAAAGCAGGTGGCGTGGCAGCTTATATCGATGCCGAGCATGCCATGGATGCCGACTATGCCGGCAAGCTTGGGGTTGACATCGATCAGCTCCTCATTTCCCAGCCCGATTCAGGCGAGCAGGCACTCGAGATTGCCGAAGCGCTCGTGCGTTCCAACGGCGTGGATGTGATCGTGATCGATTCCGTTGCGGCCCTGGTTCCCCGAGCTGAGCTGGATGGTGAAATGGGAGACTCATTGCCTGGTTTACAGGCACGGCTGATGTCACAGGCGCTGCGGAAACTCACCGCCATCGTCGCCCAGTCAAACACCTGCTTCATCTTCATCAATCAGATTCGCGAGAAGATCGGCGTGATGTTTGGCAGTCCGGAAACCACGACCGGCGGCCGCGCCCTGAAGTTCTATTCAACGTTGAGACTCGACATTCGACGCATCGGCGCTATCAAAGATGGAGATCGCGTCGTGGGCAATCGGACTAGAGTAAAAGTTGCCAAGAACAAAGTTGCGCCGCCATTTCGCGAGTGCGAGTTTGACATCATGTATGGCGAGGGCATTTCACGCGAGGGAGATGTCTTGGATCTGGCGTCCGTGCAGCGTGTAGTGGAGAAAAGCGGCGCGTGGTTTTCCTACAAGGGCGATCGTCTGGGCCAGGGCCGGGAAAATGCCAAGCAGGCCTTGAAAGACAATCCGGAAATGCTCAAGCGTATCGAGCAAGAGGTTAAAGTAAAGCTCGGAATGAGCGTGCCCGAGCTGAAGCCCGAAGCCGCCGGGAATGGCAAAGCTGCAGCCGCGGCAGAGAAGAAATAGATCCCTTCGCTCGGTCTTAAGTGAAGCGTTCAGCCGGTTACCATTCACCTGGGTTCCGTGCTGAGCGCTTCAATTGCTTTACTCCAGGCCAATTCTAAAACGATAATCTGCTCGATGTGGACGGACGTATTGTCCGTCCTTTTCATGACAACCCCGGAACTATCGCGTGTTCTTGCTATGACTCAATCAATACTCATCAAAGGCGGGACGCTCGTCACCATGGATGCGAAGGACTCCATTCTGACGGCAAATCTCCTCATTCAGGACGCAAGAATAGCGAGCATCGGGACTGATGAGCCCGCAGCCGATGTTGTGATCGACGCTCAAGGTTGCGCCGTGCTGCCCGGGTTTGTGCAAACACACATCCATCTGTGCCAAACACTGTTCCGTGGGGCTGCTGATGATCTGGCGCTGATTGACTGGTTGAAGCTGCGCGTGTGGCCCATGGAGGCCGCACATTCGGCGGCGTCGGTCCGTGCTTCCGCTCAACTAGGGATCGCCGAGTTGATCAAAGGCGGAACCACTTGTGCTTTGACCATGGAAACTGTCAATCACACTGCTGAAGTTTTTCGAGTCGTTGAGGAGAGTGGGTTCCGCGCGACCGTGGGCAAGTGCATGATGGACAAGGGCGACGATTTGCCCACCGCCTTACACGAGGAAACTGAAGCCTCAATTCGGGAATCACTCGAGTTACTCGAGGCGTGGCACGGCAAGGCTGACGGCCGCATTCGCTATTGCTTTGCCCCCAGGTTCGCCGTGAGTTGCACTGACGACTTGCTCGCCACAGTTGCGCGTCTTGCGCGCCAACGAGGCGTAATGATCCATACCCACGCTTCTGAAAATAAGACCGAATGCGCGATGGTCGAAGCCGAGACCGGAATGCGGAATATTGCTTATCTCGATTCGCGCGGACTGTCCGGAGCGCATGTCGCCCTCGCCCATTGTGTCCATGTCGATGAAGCGGAGATTGAGTTACTCGGGAGTACTCAAACCAACGTGGTTCATTGTCCATCTTCGAATTTGAAACTCGGGTCTGGTATCGCCCCGATCAAAGCAATGCTTGAACGCGGTGTTTCTGTTTCACTCGGCGCTGATGGAGCGGCCTGTAACAACCGGCTCGACATGTTCACCGAGATGCGCACTGCCGCTTTGCTACAGAAAGTGACTCACGGGCCAGAGGCGATTCCCGCACGACGTGCTTTGCGCATGGCCACTATCGACGGCGCCAAAGCAATGGGTTTGGCTGAGGAAATAGGAAGTTTAGAAATCGGCAAACGCGCTGATGTAGTGGTCGTGAATCTCGAGACGCTTCATTCGACGCCGAGTGCTGTCGATATCGTCTCGGCTGTTGTCTATTCCTGCGAGGCTGGTGATGTTCAGACGGTAATAATCGACGGAAGGCTGATGTTGCGTGACCGAGAACTTCAGAGCTTGGATGAGCCGCAGATTCTAGGAGACGCAAGCAGGGAGGTGGGACACTTGCTCGAGCGCGCTGGAGTCAGTCTCAATGCAAACTGAGCGTCTATAACTGTTCTTGGAAAGAATTGGTGGCCAGGGACGGAATCGAACTGCCGGCGCCGGCCTTTTCAGGGCAGCCTACTGAATCGCGCCCGGCAGCGGAGGTATCGTTGCGATTTGTACACTGCATCTCGGGAGCGTAGTTCATCAGTTGAAATCCTTCGCGGGCGAAAGGCTAACGTCGGATTACTCAATATCAATATCAGACGCGTGACGATGGCCGCGTCGCGGAAGATTGAGCTTGAAGTTCAGCCGCCAGATGTTTCCGGTATAGTTTTTAGGCTCTCCCTTCGCTCCTGAAAACTCTGCGTGGTAAATAACCTCGGCCTTCCAGGTCTTATTGAGGATGTAACCGACGCCGCCTCGCACCCTCACGAGTTGGAGAAACTTGTCATCGAGACGCCAGACCGGCTCAACGTCAGCCAGCGTGTAAAAGGTTTTGGGAGTCCAGGCTTTATCACCTTTGCTGAGCGGGGCCTCGATTCCCACTCGATTGCGCAGGCGCGGAATGGTCGTGGTGTTGTTGTTCTGATTGATGAATCGGTATTCGTAACGCGTGAAGTTATAAAAATTCAGCTTTTTCTTGTTTGGCACGTAGAACTTCACACCGCCCAGCGGACGAAGCTCCCAACTATTGCTCGTATTCTTATTGTTGTTGTAGAGACCAAACATGCCGGCCCATAATTCCATCCAGGGTTTGGGTTTGTAGATAACTCCCGGCGGCGAATAGTAAAGCGTACTGACACTCTTGTCCGGCGATTTCACCCCACCAAGATAAACAAACAAGATGACCTTATCGCTCACCGGTTTCGAGGTAACTAGCGTCACCCGGTATTCGTTAGTGATGTCGTTGTCTGACTGCGCGATGGCCGGCGCAGCGACAGTCAGGATCACTAGCAGGGCAATGATTGCCGGATGTTTTTCGTAGTGGTTCTTCATTGATTGAATGAACGGATGGCTTCCTTAGTTTTAGGTGATGGCTCCATCATTTGACCGGAAAAGCAAAATGGCTGTAACTGTCAAAAGTTACAGACGTCTGGTTGCTAACCGGGCATCGAATTTTTGCTAACCGCCAAGATGCTGCCGGTATCAGCAGGTGACTCTTCTTACGAGGCTGGTTTCAGGCGCGGCGTGGGCGCCAGGCCGCAGCAGCAGCCAGTGTCCCCCAACCGACCCTGTCACCCACTATGAAAACAGTGTTTGGTTTACTCATATCGACTCTTGCTAGAACTGTTCTTCTCTCTTAATTTGATCAGAGCGAAGAACGCATTAGCCGCTTTACGAAAAACTTACAGAGGCTCTTTGTATGCGTGCGCCAGCCAACGCTGGGACACTCTCCAACCTACATCACTTCCACTATCACTCTCTTCAAAATGCCAGTGAACTCGAAATACTGCGTCGTGTGGCGGTCCTTTGCACGCGCATCGTCAAAGGGTTAGACCTTGCTCACGCCATCCATCAGCTTCTGCTCCACCCCGTTTACGCGTGTCGCAGTGGGATAGGCGCCGTGCGATCTGGGACTGCCGAAGTCGTCAATATGTTTCGCAAGATCGTCGAGCGACTCCGGCACACCGTTGAAATAACTCAGCTTGTTCATAGTGCCGTGGAGACTGCCCTCAGGAGTTGGGCCATTGTCGCCGGCTATGTAAATGATGAGCGTGTTGTCGAGTTCACCAGTCTTCTCGATGCCGTCGATGATGCTGCCGATCTGGAAATCGCTGTACTCCACCGCGGCGCAGAAAACCTCCATCCAACGGGCACCCGCGCGGATAGCCCTTTCGGAAATTCACCTTTTGAATCCTTGTGAGCGACCTCGATCTTCCTTTGAACGGCGCATCCGTGGGCGGCAGCACAGTCCTGTCCTATGCTCGCGCGAGCCGCCCAGAGAATTACGTTACCAACAGCGCGAACGGAAGCATCCGCGCAACAACAGCGCTGAATTTTACTTATGAGTTCTCCTGTTGCTCTGTCCTATTTGATATCCACCCTTACCTTCTCGATCCGTCCGGTGAACTTGTTGCCGTGTTCGCCGTACTCTTTGCTCACGGGGGTGCCTTCGTCGACGCCGACATCGGCCAGGTCGTCGGCTGAGAAAGCGTTCGGTTCGGTGCGGTCGAGGCGGCCGGTTCCGACTTGTTTGCCGTTGACGGACAGCGTGACCGCTCCACCCTTGCCGCGCCCGCCTTCGTAGGCAAAGTTCATCACAATGGTCGCCTTTCCGGGCGCGATACGCTCCGTTCCGGCGATGGTCGTTTCCTCCAAGCCGACGAAGTTGTACGAGTACATCGGCTTGCCGTCCTTTATGTACAAAGTCCAGCCGCCAAAACGTCCACCCTGAGCGATGATCACGCCATTGGCGCCGCCCTCCGGGATCACGACGTCAGCCGTAAGCGTAACCGCGCGGTTCTTGACGTTGATGAACGCGTTCTCTCCAATTCCAGTCATGCCCTCGTAAACCGTCAGCGACATGCGGCCGCCCATCAGGTCGGGGCGCCCGGCGGTCGCGGCGTCGAAGCGTTCGATCACGCGGTCGTCGATGGGCAGCACGTTGTATTTCGCGGCCTCGACCATAAACAGATCCTGCAACTCCTTAAGCTTGGCCGGATTGCTCGTGGCAAGGTCGTTTGTCTGACTGAAATCTTGGTTGACGTTGTAGAGCTCCCAGACGTCATTGAGCAGCGCGTTCCTCGGCTCCCCTTCCCAAGGCGCTTTGTGAACGGTGCCGGCAAACCAGCCGTTGTGATAGATGCCTCGGTTGCCGAAGATTTCGAAGTACTGCGTCTCATGACGGCCTGCTGCCTTTGCATCGTTGAACGAGTAGATAAAGCTTGTGCCCTCTATCGGCCATTGCTCCAATCCATTGACTGTCTTCGGCTGCGGAATGTCCGCAGCCTCCAGGGCCGTCGGCCCAATGTCGATCACATGTGTGAACTGATCGCGAATCTCGCCCTTGGCCTTAATCTTCGCCGGCCAGCTAACGGCCAGACCGTTGCGTGTGCCACCGAAGTTCGACGCGACTTGCTTGGACCACATGAACGGCGTGTTGCCGGCAGTCGCCCAGCCCGCCGCCATGTGCGGAAACGTTTCGGGCCCGCCCCATTTGTCGATGTTCTTAAGCATATCGGGCACCGTCTCCGGCACACCGTTCATATAGGTGAGTTCGTTGAACATCCCGTTCATCGTACCTTCGGCGCTCGAGCCGTTATCGCCCGCGATATAAAAGATGAGCGTGTTGTCGGCCTCGCCCGTCTGTTCGATCACTTCGATCACGCGACCAATCGAATAATCGGTAAATGCTGCGTAAGCCGCGAACACTTCCATCTGATGCGCGAAAAGCTTTTTCTCGTCGGCGGTCAGCTTGTTCCAATCCTTGATGGCTTCGGGTTTTCCTGCGAGCTTGGCGTTCGGGGGAATGGTGCCCATCTTTTTCTGGCGCGCGAAGGTTTCCTCGCGATACTTGTCCCAGCCGCCGTCAAACTTGCCCTTGAACTTCTCGATCCATTCCTTCGGCACGTGATGCGGCGCGTGCGTGCCGCCCGTGGCGAAGTATGTGAAGAAGGGTTTGTCCGGCGTCAGTGAATTCTGGCTCTTCATCCACTTGATCGCGTGGTCGGTCATGTCGGTCGTGAAGTGATAATTCGGCGTTTTCTCGACTTCGACCTTGACCATTCCGTCGTAAACCAGCGGTGCCCATTGATTCGTCTCGGAGCCGAAGAAGCCGTACCACTTGTCGAATCCCGAACGCGTCGGCCAGCGGTCGAATGGACCCGAAACGCTGACTTCCCACAAGGGCGTTTCGTGATACTTGCCAAATGCCGACGTGCTGTATCCGTTTTGCCGAAGAATCTCGGCGATCGGCGTCATGTTCTGCGGACGTATTCCGGTATTGCCCGGGATCGAAGTCGCTACTTCCATGATCGAGCCGGTGTTTGCCGAGTGATGATTGCGCCCAGTCATCAGCGCCATGCGCGTCGGAGCACAAAGCGCGGTGGTGTGAAAACGGTTGTAGCGAAGTCCGTTGTTCGCAACCTTTTCCATCGCCGGCATCGGAATACCGCCGCCAAAAGCGCTCGGATGGCCAAAACCCATGTCGTCGATCAGGAAGACAATGATGTTCGGAGCACCCTTCGGCGGCTTCACTTCAAATCTCTCCGGCTTTTTCACATTCCGAGCGTCGAGTTCCGTGATCTTCGTTTGCTTCGGCTCGCGGATCGGCAAG
>JANNON010000798.1:0-5261 GCA_031399105.1 Blastocatellia bacterium
GGCCAACGGGAGTCTTCCAGCGAATCTGATATTGACTGAGTTGGTCGCAAAGACGGCCCGGTTCATATCTGTATCTGAACTGCCGCTGGGATGGATCAGCGTAATCCTTTGCTTCGTGTCCCTGCTCGTCGGTTTTATCTCACTGGGAACAGATCGTCAGAAACTTTTTCTTCTTTCTTTCTGGATCGCTTCTCCCATCCTCGGAGTCTTAATGATGGACAGCCTGCTGGGAACGCGAGCCATCAGCATTACGCGCTACTGGATGGTGATCGCGCCGGCGCTCTACCTGGTGGTTGGAGTGGGCATCGAGCGAATCAAACAGCGACCCGTGCAAATCACTCTGGTTGCATTGCTTGGCGGGTACCTGATAGCCGCAGCCTTGCTCACTGCGCAGGGAAAACTTCGAAGCAAACCAGATCAGCATGAGGAGATGGCACGGTATGTTGATACGCAGATTGCGGCGTCGAGCAATCCGATCGTTCTGACCGAGGGCTTGAATGCACTTCCGCTCGCGCTAGGGTACTACGCTGAACGCGAGATGATTATCCTGCGGCACAAATGGCTCGTGGACCAGTTGGAAGAGAAGAAATTCGATCAGCTTACGAACGGAGCCACCGAAGTTCTCCTGGTAGTGTCAGGTCAAAGCCACGCAGTTCGTCTGCTTGAGGAGAATGGGTTCAGACTCGAGGCCAACCCGGTTCAGCATGGTCACGTGGTCACAGCAAAATACGTGTTGAAAGGCAATCGGCTCCCATGAGCTCAGGTTTTGCACCTCAACCCACACCTCACAACGCGGTCAAAAACTCAAAATATTCCTTCACTGGGAGCGCGGACGGCCCCGTCCGCTGAGACGTTGAATGCCGCTTTCGCCAACGGCTAAGGTCTCCTGGAGAGTTGAACCCAGGTCACGCTGGGCGGACGAGGCCGTCCGCGCTCCCAGCCAGGAGAGATTCTCCATCCGCTGGTCAGTTTCCCAGACTCTCACAACTCCTTCAAAAGAACCTCAGCGAAATTTCAAACATTCCTAAGTACGCCTCACCAGTCGAGCGGCTAGCCTCTTTTCATGAAATACAGCGGCCAAAGAGCTAACGCTCATCCGTCGCGATCAAAGCCTTTCTTGAATTTATGAGGTCAGTACCACCGCGCGTAACGGGTTGGGGCGCTAACAGAAACGAATGCTCAGCAAATCAACGATCTGACTCCAATTGCATTCAAGGATCTGAAAACATGAAACGTAGAACCGAAATCACCATCGAGACCGACCGGATCTTCATTGTCAGAAGATCTGTCGTATATCCAAACCCTGAACGTCAACCGCAGCCGCTTACCTGGTGTTTAGAGTGCGCCGAGCAAGTTATGCCGTTGACACCGGATGAGGCAGCAAGTCACTTCCACATTTCATACTTCGCTCTCTTTGAACTCATCGAAAGCAGCATGGTCCACTACATCGAGACTGCCTCCGGACAACTGCTCTTCTGCCCCAACACCGTCTTAAACCACCCACAGGAGAAATCATGAACTTCAGTGCTCAGAAACGAATCTTCTTGGCCTTGCTCATAGCATCGAGCTTTTTCACATCTCTCACCCCACGCAGCCAGGCACAAAAGCGCGTGCCTGGTGAATCAATCAATGCAAGGACGGCGCCGAATCCAGCTTCAACTTCAGAAGAGGCAGAGCTGCGTGCGCGCGATACTTACGGGAAACTGCCATTGAGTTTCGAGCGCAATCAAGGTCAGTCTGACGACCGTGTGAAGTTTCTTTCGCGCGGTCACGGATACACACTTTTTCTAACTGCGACCGAAGCTGTTTTCTCACTGCGCGAACGCGGACAACCTCAGAAAGAGACAAGCAAGAGCGCAAGCAAGTCAGCGGTGATGCGCATAAGAATGCTCGGCGCGCGACAGGATCAGGAAGTGACTGGTCAGGAAATGCTAACCGGCAAGCTGAACTATTTGCTCGGTAACGATCAATCGCAGTGGCAACGAGACATTCCAACTTACGGTGAAGTGCATTACGACGAGGTTTGGCCCGGAATCGATCTGGTCTGGCATGCGAAGCGGGACGCATTGGAGTATGACTTCATCGTTGCTCCCGGTGCGGATGTCTCGCAGATTCGACTCAAGATCGACGGCGCCGACAACCTGCGCATCGACGCGGCCGGTAAACTTGTGGCCCAGACACAGGCTGGAGAAGTTGTGCAACACGCACCAGTCATTTATCAGGACGGCGCAAACGGCCGTTCCGCAGTCAACGGACGCTACAAATTAAGCGGAAAAGGCGAACTGGGTTTTGAGGTTGAAGACTATGACCAGACAAAGCCCCTCGTGATCGATCCGGTTCTTGTCTACTCAACCTATCTTGGCGGAGACAGAGACGATGAGGCTTTGGGCGTTGCGGTCGACAGTTTGGGCCAGGCATTCATAACTGGGCCGGTTGCTATCGTATCAACCTTTCCGACGACCACCGAGATTGCGTTTGACGTTACAGAAAGCTCTTCGATCTTCATAACCAAGTTACGAGCTGATGGAACCGGAGTGATCTATTCAACGATAGTTGGCAATGGCCTTGGCGGTGGTGAAGGCGTCACGCCCAAAGCAATTGCGGTCACTAACGACGGAAAAGCTTGTGTGACTGGAGTTGTCGACAACTTTTTCAACGACAATAACTTTCCCATCACCGCGAATGCTTATCAGGACAATGGCGTCAATTGCGTGGGCGCCTGCAATGGACGAGACAATCGCCTGTTCGATGCTTTTGTCACGGTCCTAAATGCGCAAGGCAACGCACTTTTCTACTCAACTTTCTTTGGCGGCGCTGCGTTTCTCGAGTTCACGGATCGTGGAAAGGAATCCGGCGAAAGCATCGCTGTTGATAGCAGCAATCGCGTCTACATCACCGGCTCAACCACTTCGAATGATCTTCCGACAAAGAACGCTTTCCAAAACAACCGTGCGTCTTCTGGAGAAGGCAAGGATGCGTTCATCGCCGTCTTTGATCCGGCCCAACCAAACGGGAATGCCACGCTGCTGTACTCGAGTTATCTCGGGGGCGAAGGCGACGATATCGGTAGAGGAATCGCCGTAGATAATGACCGCAACGCCTACGTTGGTGGCAGCACAGCCTCGCTCGAGCTCCGAACCAAAAGCCCTTCCTCGCTGCCTCCACTGCAGGACAGATTTCAGGGCGGTGGGTTCGATGGATTTCTGGCAAAGGTTGATACCGAATCCAGCAACGAAGTCTCGTTAACTTACCTTACGTACTTCGGCGGCAACATCAACGATCGCGTCGAGTCGGTTGCCGTTGATTCCTTGCAACGTGCCTACATTACCGGAGCGAGTAATTCATCAGCTTCTTCGTTCCCCTTGTTGAATGCGTTCGATGAAGCCCAGGCAAACGGTGAAGCTTTTGTCGCGAAACTGAATGCCGACGGCACGGCACTCTTCTACTGCAGTTTCCTCGGCGGAGCCAACGGCAATACCTCGGATGATGGTGAAGAAGGACTCGGCATCGCGATCGACACAGCCGGTAATGCATATGTAACTGGTCGTACGACTTCGGGTGCGACTTTTCCTGTCGCTGCTCCCTTCCCCGCTAATCTTTTGGGAACAGCTTTCGTTGCCAAGATCGAGGCAAGCGTGACGAGCACTACCAGACCGAGACTGCTCTTCTCGTCGACCTTCGGCGGACAACGAGCACGAGGCGAAGCGATAGCTGTTGATGTGCAAGGCAACATTTATTTGGCAGGCTCTTCCGGCGGCGACTTGCCGACGACCACCGGTGCTTTCCAAACTCAGTTCAACGGAGGCCAGAAGGACGGATTTGTCGCTAAGATCGCGGGTGGTTTCACCGATACGATCGGAACTTTTCGACCCGCAAATAATCTGTTTGGACTGCGCAACTCAAACACAGAAGGCGCTCCTGAGATATCGATCACGTTCGGCGTCGCCGGCGACTTACCGGTCACCGGTGATTGGAACGGCGACGGCGTCGATGATGTAGGAATCTTCCGACCAGGCACGGGTCAGTTTCAGTTGCGCATCCCCAATCGCAGAATCTTTTCAGTTGTCACGCTGAACTTCGGGCAGGCTAGTGATGTTCCGGTGGCAGGCGATTGGAACGGCGACGGGATCGACACTATCGGTGTCTATCGCGACGGGCTTTGGCTCTTGACGAATGGTCCAAACCTAAACAACACGACTCCGGCAACTGATATCACGATTGTTTTCGGAACGAGTGAAGACACTCCACTTGCGGGCGACTGGAATGGCGACGGGATCGATACGATCGGGTTCATGAAGCGCAAGAGCAATCAATTCACGCTCAGCAACAGCTTCCAGGGAACCATCGATATCGTCCCCTTCATCTTCGGTACAATTGGCTCGTTGCCACTAGCTGGTGATTGGAATGGGGATGGAATTTCTACGATAGGCCTCTTCGATTCAAATGCGGCGGTGATGTCGCTCAACAACACGAACTCCGCCGGCAACGGTGTCGGGGATTTGGTATTCATTTTCGGGTTGGCCGGCGATCTTCCGTTGGGAGGAGATTGGGATGGGCCCTCGCTGTGATCAGTAGCTGCAACCAGTGGCTGTGATCCGTCGCTGTGAGCAGTCGCTATGAGCGGGCTAGCTCTGTGCATTGAAAGAGACTTGTTCGAAAGTCTCACTGTCAGGAAGGTGGACCCTGTCCCCGCTCTTCTCAAGCTTGAGTGGCTTTTCAGCTTGAGCCGGGACAAGGTCCACCTTCCTGACGGCGAGACTTTTCGACAAACTTTTACACTCACGGTTCGCGCTAACCACTAATTACGACGCTAGCCTTCCAAGTCCCGCTAGAATCGTCGTTTCACCAGCGGGCAGTTCACAAGCACATTTGCGGTGGCACTACTGTGCCATGGCTAGCATTTCGCGGAACCGAAGCGCGCCGCAGTCCCAGTGATTATTGACCGGAATCTCCATGTGCATATACCAGCCCGCTATTTTCGGCCAAATGTCCTGCGCTTTTCGCCGAGCGTTATTGCTGACGGCCCAGGGCAGCGACACATCCGTGCAGTTATCAAGCCACGCGTCTACCGGGCGTCGCAAAGGGATATTGAGCGGGTCTCCTGCCGCCCAGCGCATGATCGCAACGGTCGGAGCCAGAGAACTTTGTGGCGGCATCCAGAGTGTCTGCTTTGAGAATCCAACCATCTCAATCTGAAGCGCGGCATCCGAATTCGGATTGTATTGTGACGTTGATCGCAGTGCGGCGCCTTGCTTGTTGAT
>JANNON010000860.1:0-3501 GCA_031399105.1 Blastocatellia bacterium
GATTTGCGCGGCGACGCGGATGGCATGGGTGCCTGCCAGACGCAGATTCAGGCGCCGCTCCAGGCTTACCGGACCTGCCGTCTGCGTAGCCTCGTTCCAGATATCCCACACGGTTTCCATCAGAAAGGCGCGTGCGGAACGTAGCGACGCTTCGGCCTGGCCGACGGCGGACGCATTGAAAAGCGCGCGGCCGCCGAAGATGCGGGGCGAGGTGCTCGATTTTGCCGGCGGCTTTACGGTAGTTGATGATTCGTATAACTCAAATCCGCGCTCGCTCTTGAATATGGTGCGAACGATTTGTGAGGGCGGCAGCGAAAGTAAGCGGCGGATAGTAATTGCTGGGGAGATGCTCGAGCTCGGCCCGGATGAGGAGAACCTCCACCGAGAGACGGGACGTGAGATAGCCGAGATGAGAGTCGATGTCTTATGGGGCGTCCGTGGGCTTGCGAAACATCTGGTGAGCGGCGCCGAGGGCGCCGGGCTGGCCAATACAAAATATTTTGCGGATGCAGAAACAGCAACGACCGCGTTGCTGGCAGAAGTAAGGGACGGTGATCTCGTGCTGGTGAAGGGTTCAAGGGGAGTGGCGACCGACAAAATAGTTGCGGAACTTCGTCGCCGCTTTCCGCTGGCTGGTGAAGATGAATCATAAGCTTTAAGCTAATTTTCAGACTTCAAGTTTCCGGGACGCGCATCTGCTAAATGATCTATTACCTCTTTTACGAACTGATCTTCGGCCATTTCAAGGAAAAAGAGTGGTATCTGATCAAGGCGCTCAACGTTTTTCAGTACGTCACCTTCCGCACGGCTTACGCAACCATTACCGCTCTCATGATCTCGCTCTTGTTTGGCGGAAAGTTTATCAAAGCGTTGCGCAGGTGGAACATCGGACAGCAGATTCGCGAAGAGGGTCCGCAGGCGCACATGGCCAAACGTGGCACGCCAACGATGGGCGGCGTGCTGATTGTCGGCTCGGTCCTTATTTCCACCTTGCTGTGGGCGCGACTGACGAATGTTTACGTTTGGACCGTGATGCTGGCCACACTTGGTTTCGCGGCCATTGGCTTTGTCGATGACTACGCGAAGATGGCAAAGCAGCGAAGTCTCGGACTCACTGGTAAACAAAAGCTGGCGGCGCAATTCGTGATCGCGGTCGGCGTCTGGGCTGTTCTTTATATCTCCACGAAATATTGGGCGAGCGATTATTCGTGGAATGTCAGCATTCCGTTTCTGAAGATTACAGCGGAACCATTTGGGGTTAGCTACATTGGGCCATTTTTGTATCTCGCGTTTATTGTCATCGTGCTGCTGGGATTTTCGAATGGCGTGAACCTGACTGATGGTTTGGATGGACTCGCCATCAGCATAACGTTCATCGCGATGACTGCAATGACGGCTTTGACATATCTCAGTAGCGACGCTCGCTGGGCGGAATATCTGCAGTTAACACATCGCCCGGAAGCGGCCGAGTTAACAGTCTTCTGCGGCGCTATGGCGGGCGCCAGTCTCGGGTTCCTCTGGTACAACGCTCCGCCCGCGGAAGTTTTTATGGGAGACACGGGCAGCCTGGCAATTGGGGGAGCGCTAGGAACTGTCGCGGTGCTGACGAAACAGGAATTCATGCTGGTAATGGTTGGCGGGGTGTTTGTGATTGAAGCGCTTTCGGTGATGTTGCAAGTGAGTGTTTTCAAGATGACCAAACGCACGACGGGAACGGGGCGGCGGCTTTTTAAGATGACGCCGCTGCATCATCACTTTGAAATGCAGGATTGGAAGGAATCGAAGATTGTTTTTCGATTTTTGATATTGGCGATCCTATTTGCGTTGCTGAGTCTTTCGACGCTCAAGTTGCGCTGAGTTGCAGGGGCGCCCCTCTGTGGGCGCCCTTCGTTACCCAATCAGGGGCGCCCACGGCGACACCCCCCCAACAATCCGCCGAACGTTAAAAGGTCGTGAATTTGTTTGGAAGTTACCGGCAAGAAAGTCTTAGTCATCGGGGCGGCGCGCAGCGGCGTGGCGAGCGCACGATTTCTGTCGGCACGCGGCGCAGTAGTCGCGCTTAATGATCGAAAACCGATTGAAGAGTGGAGTCCCGAAGCTGCTGCTTTAAAGAACGATGGTGTCGGTTGTCTGGCCGGTGACGTGCCGAGTTGGCTGCTCGATCAGATCGAACTGGTGGTTGTCAGTCCGGGGGTTCCTTCACAGAGTATTCCCATCCGTTACGCCGAACGCGCGGGCGCGGAAGTGATTGGCGAAGTCGAACTGGCTTCTCGTTATTTGAAAGGACGAATTGTCGGCATCACCGGCTCAAACGGCAAAACTACAACAACGACTCTTATTGGCGAGTTGTTGAGGAATGCGGGTTTGACCGTGCAGGTTGGCGGGAACATCGGCAAGCCACTGATTTCTCTGGTTGAGACGTCGGTCGATGAAGGTTGGACCGTGGTTGAGTTGTCGAGCTTTCAGTTAGAGACGATCAAATACTTTCATCCGACTGTGGCCCTGGTGCTGAACGTAACTCCGAATCATCTCGACCGCTACGAGTCTTTCAACGACTACGCAGCAGCGAAGCATCGGATTTTTACGAACCAGGAACCGGGAGATGTCGCGATATTGAATGACTCCGATGAAGTTGTTGCTTCCTGGGCGAAAGGGTTACGCGCTCACGTCGTCCGCTTTTGTGCCAACCACGAACTCGACGAAGGGCTGTTCTTGCGCGGCAATGACATTGTGTCGCGCACAGCCGATGGCGAACGCGTCCTGATGAAGCGGGACGAGATGAAGTTGCGCGGGCTGCACAACGTTGAGAACGTGCTTGCCGCGGTTGCCGCGGGGTTGGCATGCGGCGCGGATCCGGAATCGATGCGTGAGACGGTGAAACAGTTTCAACCCGTTGAGCATCGACTGGAATTTCTGGCCGAGATCCAAGGCGTCAAGTTTTACAACGACTCAAAAGCCACGAGTGTTGACGCTACGCTGAAAGCACTTGAAGCATTCGCGGATGATCCCGGCAAAGTAGTTTTGATCTTAGGTGGGCGCGGCAAGCAGGCGCCGTACGCGCCTTTGGCCGAGTTGATTAGGGAGAAGGCGCGGATGTTGGTCTTGATTGGCGAAGACGCCGAGACAATTCAGCAGGAGCTGGGTGACTTAGCGGCAACCGAGAAGGCTACAGACATGAAAGACGCAATTGAACGTTCATTCGCTGCTGCTGAAAAGGGTGACACGGTTTTACTTGCGCCCGCGTGTGCGAGCTTTGACATGTTTAGGAGTTTCGAACATCGCGGGGAAGTCTTCAAAAATGAGATCTCAAATCTGAGATCTAAGATCTCAATTGAGAAACTTGAGACCTGAGACGTGAGACGTGAGACTTGAACTAACATCCAACATCTGACCTCTAACATCCGGCTTTATGGCTCGTAAGTTATACCCAGACAAATGGCTCTTCGCTGCGACCGTCGGTCTCGCGCTGTTCGGAGTTGTGATGGTTTACAGCGCCTCGGC
>JANNON010000867.1:0-7310 GCA_031399105.1 Blastocatellia bacterium
GCGGAGCGCAGCGACCGGGCGGCCGATTGGAAGAAGCACGCAATTGACCAGGGTTTTGGTGACCTCTTTCAAAACAGTTGTAATTTTTCGCGTCGGCCCGGTCGCTGCGCTCCGCGGTTCTGATTGCTTGGCGCTGTCCAAGCCTCCACCCCGCAAATTACCGTTGATTATCTTGCTTTTGTGCAAAGCGTTCGGGACGTGCCGGTGCGCGATGAAGTGTTGTTTGTCTGAGCCCCTGATAGAGGTAGCGTTCAGGCGTGGCATCTCAGAATTAATAAAATGAAGATAAACATCATCGGCGGCGGCCCGGCGGGTCTCTACTTCGCGATTCTGATGAAGAAGTCAAATCCGAGGCACGAGATCACGGTCCACGAACGCAACGGACCTGACGATACTTTTGGTTGGGGCGTCGTGTTTTCTGGTAAGACGCTCGCCAACCTGCGGGCCGCCGACGAAGAATCACACGCTGCGATCACGGCAAACTTCGAAGCCTGGGACAACGTTGATGTGGTCCATCACGATTCCAGCATCTCAATTCGCGGCAATAACTTTTCTGGCATTGCTCGCTTGCGTCTATTGAACATTCTCCAGCAACGCGCGGAAGGATTGGGCGTGGACGTTCGTTTTCGCAGTGAAGTTGGCGACGTCGATTCATTGCGCACGAATTGTGACTTTTTGGTGGCGGCTGACGGTGTGAATAGTGCAGTCAGAACTGCGTATAGCGGCTATTTCGATCCGGCGATTAGTCTCGGCTTGAACCGTTATATCTGGTACGGGACAAACAGATTGTTTCATGGCCTGACCCTCACTTTTCGCGAGACCAACGCGGGAGTATTTGCCGCTCACTCTTACAAATTCAACCGGACCACCAGCACGTTCATCATAGAATGCGATCCGCAAGTTTGGGAGAAAGCGGGTCTCGCAGAAATGCACGAGGAAGAAACGCGCAATTATCTGGAAGCTGTCTTCTCAGATGACCTTGCCGGCGAAAGACTACTTTCAAACAATTCGAAGTGGATTAACTTTATGCTGGTGAAGAACGCGAATTGGTACTGGGACAACGTAGTCCTGCTGGGAGATGCTCTGCACACCGCGCATTTTTCAATCGGGTCGGGAACGAAGCTGGCGATGGAAGATGCGATTGCGCTGCACCAATCGTTTGCGCGCGAAGATTCGATTAGCGCCGCATTGAAAAATTTCGAGGCGGTTCGTAAATCGGTGATCGAAGAGTATCAGGCGGCGGCGTACGAAAGCATGGTGTGGTTTGAGAACGTGCGGCAGTACATACATCTGACCCCAATCGAGCTTGCCTATCAATTAATGACGCGCAGCGGAAAAGTAGATGACGAAGCGCTGCGAAGGCGAGATCCTGACTTCATCGATCGCTATCAAGATTCCCGCCGGTCTTCAAACCCAAACTAGTCGTTGCCCCCTCATTTCTCAGTGAACGAGCCTGCTCAGCTCTGGGAGCGCGGACGCCCTCGTCCGCCTCAACTGTCGCCTGCGCAAAGACTAATACAGCCCTTCAACCCAACTGAGCGGTGTTCCACGTCGGGCGGACGAGGCCGTCCGCGCTCCCAGCGAAGACCACGACAGATACATTTAAGAGGCGGGGCGCGTTGGGTTCTATTTTTTCCACCGTGGAGGAATAAGACGCCGGCGGCCATCACTCGCCAACTCAATTCCAGGCTCGTCCAACTCGGCGCGGTCCCATAACTTACA
This sequence comes from Blastocatellia bacterium, assembly GCA_031399105.1. Classification (GTDB taxonomy): domain Bacteria; phylum Acidobacteriota; class Blastocatellia; order Pyrinomonadales; family Pyrinomonadaceae; genus PSRF01. The sequence continues at coordinate 1,723 of JANNON010000867.1, forward strand.
AGTTACCTGCTTGTGCGCTTGATCGAGTGCCTCGCAATAGTTCGTGTAGGTGCAACGGCGAATCTGATCGCCCAAACCGAGTTTCACTTTCAAGAACCAATCCGGATCAGCCAAGGCTTGTCGCGCAAAGCCGACGATATCAGCCTCGCCTCGTTCCAAAATGCCTTCCGCCTGCTCGAACGTCGTAATACCTCCGGCAACAACCACTGGCGTACTAAAACCTGCTCTGTTAACTGCTTGTTTGATCTCGGCAACCAGGGGAACGTTACGACCAAAAGGGCCGACTGCATCCGACAGCGTGGTCGGCATGCATTCATAACCGCTGCGTCCGGTGTACGGATAAACTGCCTGGCCCACTTTCGGCTGCTGCGCGTCTTCGAACTTTCCGCCTTTCGACAGCGAGAGAAAATCAAACCCGGCCTTTGCAAACTCGGCGGCAAAGTAAGCTGCGTCTTCGATCGTGTTTCCTCCTTCAATCGATTCATCAGCCAGAAAGCGAACACCGACGACATAGTCTTCGCCGACTCGCTCGCGGACGGCGCGATAGACCTCGAGCGGCAATCGCACTCGCTGTTCGCGTGGTCCGCCGTAACCATCATTGCGCGTATTCAGGGCGCTTAAGAAACCGGCCATCGTGTAGGCGTGTGCGTAGTGCAACTCAACGCCATCGAACCCCGCCTCGCGCGCCCGACCGGCAGCATCTGCAAAAAGCTGGGGCAGCACTTGCGGTAAGTTCTTGATGTGCTCGAGATCTGTGTCAGTTACTCGTTCGCGATAACCGAAGCGCAATGCTTCGAGCTCCCGCTCATCGAGTATCTCGGAAACGATTTCGTCACTCGCGTTTCGTAAGAACGATCGGACCTCATCATCCGACGAATTGAGCCAGTCCGAACTCCTTGTGATGTCCGCTAAACTTTCGCGATGCTGCTCAGTCAATTGCAGGAAGCGCTGGAAGTACTTGTCAGGATCCGGACGGCGCTTCACTGAAAGAAAATCGATGACCTGAATGAACAGTTTGGTTTCGCCGTTACTTGCCTCACGGACCGTTTCCACCAACCGCTGCAAACCTGGTATGAAGCGGTCGTGACCAATTCTCAACAGCGGCCCGCTGGGAACATCACGAATTCCTGTGGCTTCGACTACGAGAGCTCCGGGCTGTCCGCTTGCAAACCGGCGATACCATTCGAGGTTGTCTTGAGTAACAAACCCCTCATCTGTTGCGCGCCAGGGAACCATCGCCGGAACCCAGGTGCGTGAAGTGAGGTTGAGCGCGCCAATCCGGATTGGCTGAAACAATCGTGATTGCTCAGCCTCGCTGGCGGTTGGCCATTTGGTTTCGGGAATGGGATGACGAATCGGGTCCTTGAATTTCCACATGTGCAGCGGTCACTTTAACATGAGGCCTTCACAGCTGCTGCGCCTCCCTTACTCAAGACTGGCAATGTGGTAAATTAAGCTATCACTTCGTTCAGACAGGAGCATCTTTGACCGACGAACTGCTTGCGTGGCGCCGCGAATTTCCGATCCTGGAAAAAACCGTCTACCTGATCTCGCATAGCCTCGGGGCGATGCCGAAAAAGGCCTACGACCGCATGCATGAGTACGCCGATGTCTGGGCAACTCGTGGTGTGCGTGCGTGGGCCGAGGGTTGGTGGGATATGCCGGTTACGACGGGAGATATGGTGGGTCGAATAATTGGCGCGCCGCCTGGCTCGGTTGTGATGCATCAGAATGTTTCGATCTGTCAGTCGTTGATTCTCTCTTGCTTTGAACCCACTCCAGCACGCAACAAAATCGTCTATTCAGAACTCAACTTTCCATCGGTGATGTACGTGTACGAAGCTCACGCTCGTGACGGCCGGCTGCAGATCGAAAAGGTGAAATCTGACGACGGCATGACGGTACCGCTCGAGCGAATGCTGGCTGCTATTGATGAGCAAACGCTATTGGTCCCGTTCTCGCACGTGCTTTTCAAGAGCGGCTTTCTTCAGGACGCGAAAGCTATAACCGAACGGGCCCACGAGGTTGGCGCCATGGTCGTGCTCGATGCATATCAGTCTGCAGGCACTGTGCCTTTCGACGTGAGCGAGCTGAACGTGGACTTTGCAACTGGCGGATCCGTGAAATGGCTCTGCGGTGGGCCAGGCGCGGGTTATCTCTACGTGCGTCCCGACTTGCAGACGAAGTTACAACCGAAAACTACCGGCTGGATGGCACATGAGCGGCCGTTCGCATTCGACACCGATCATCGATATGCCAAAGGCATCACCAGGTTTTTGCATGGCTCGCCCGCCATCGCCGCCCTATATGGCGCTGAATCCGGCTACGAGATCATCAACGAAGTGGGAGTGAAGAGCATTCGCGAAAAGAGCATGAGGCAAACCGCGAGGCTCATTGAATTAGCTGAGGAAGCCGGCTTTAAAGTAACCAGTCCGCGCAACGTCACGCAAAGGGGTGGGACCGTAACCGTGGCCCATGAACACGCTTCGGCTATCACCAAAGAGCTTATCGATCGCGAGTTTATTGTCGATTACAGGCCGGGTGCCGGTGTCAGAATCTCACCGCACTTCTACACGAAGGATGAGGAGCTCGAACTCGTGGTGAACGAGATGAAGAAGATCCGAGACTCGCGTGACTATGCGAAGCACGAAGCCGCGGGCGCAGCCTTCTAGTTTCGGACGAGCACATGAAAGAGTTCTTAGAATCCAGGAACTTGCTGCAAACGATTGCCAGTGAGGCAGGCAAGAACGACGACGTGGCCCAACGTCTCGCCGGTCATCTGAGCGAACAGCAACTCAATTGGAAACCGGCCGTCGATCAGTGGAGCATCGCGCAATGCCTGGATCATCTGGCTGTAACTGGCGCCCAATTTGATGCTCTCTTCAATGAAGCAATTGAACGCGGACGGCAGAAATGGCCGGTTACTGGTTTGGTTCAATATCTTCCATCGCTGGTCGGAGGCTGGCTAATTCGGCAGATTGTTCCCGAGAACGGTAGAAGGGTGAACGCACCCAAAGTGTTTAAGCCTTCGAATGCTTCCACGATCAGCGGCTCGCTCGATAAGTTTCTAACACAAGAAAAATCTTTTCTCGAAGTCCTGCGTCAGGCTACTGGACTTGACTACAACAAAACAAGATTGCGATCACCTGTGACGTGGTTGATGAGGTACAGCCTCGCCGATGCTTTTGTAATTACGGTGGTTCATGGGCGTCGGCACTTGGCCCAGGCCGGACGCGTGGTCGAAACACCCGGTTTTCCGCACTCTCAGAATTGAAATTGATGACAAAACCAAATACGCCAGGCTATAGCGACAACCCTCCGCTTTCATACAACGAATATCTCAGTGTCGCGGATTTGATTGGTTTGCAAAAGTGCCGTTCGGATCCCGCCCACCATGATGAGCTGCTTTTTATCACGATTCATCAAGCCTACGAGCTTTGGTTCAAGCAGATTCTGCATGAGCTCGACGCAGCGATCGTTTTTATGAATGAAGATCGCCTTGCGGCGGCGGCTCGGGCAATTAAACGAGTGGTGGATATCGAGAAGTTGCTCGTGGATCAGATTCACATTCTCGAAAGCATGACACCGATCAGCTTTCTGGGATTTCGCGACGAGTTGAATCCTGCTAGCGGTTTTCAATCGATGCAGTTTCGGGAAATTGAATTTGTTTCCGGCCAAAAAAGCGAGGCCATCCTAAATGAGTTTAGAAACGACGAATTTGCCCACGGACGCCTGGCCAAGCGCTTCAACGATCCTTCTCTGTCCGAGGCCTTCTTTGCCGCATTAAGGCGTCGTGGGCTTGATGCACCGGCGGACGAAACTCCGACTGAATCTAAGGCTGCGTATCACAGGCGCACGCAGGCGATGCTGGAAGTCCTGACGCATTTCGAAGAGCGGTACGAAGAGTTTCAACTCGCCGAGATGCTTTTGGAGCATGACGAGTTCTTTTCTCTTTGGCGCTTTCATCACATCAAGATGGTCGAACGAATGGTAGGGGCAAAGCGGGGTACAGGTGGATCGGAAGGCGTGGGTTATCTGCGCACTACACTTGAGAAGAAGTTCTTTCCGGAACTGTGGGAAGCCAGGACCTACCTTGATCCGAAGCACGGCGCCGGCGGTTGCCCGTTCGCGCACGAGTGAATACCAGGAAATCTAGAAAAAACGATCGATGGGCTCTGACACAATCAAGTTTGCGCCGGCCCGATTCGGATTGAAGTCTGTCCGCACCTACCTGCTACTGTTCTCGCTGTTTTTCTTAATCTGCCTTGGTCTTGGTTATTCCACTCTGCACCGGTATCAGCCGCCGACTGTCCCCGGGCTGAGCGACAGTGCGATTTACTATCAACTCGTACTGGGATCGCCATTCGGGTTGTCGCGTCCTTATATGCGTTGCCGCATCCTGGTCCCGTTCCTTGCTAAACCTTTTTACCAACTCGCCCGCAAGTTGATTCCGAGTATCGATGCGGTTGCTTTCGGATTGCTGATCTCGAACTCTCTACTTTGTGCGCTGGGAGTCTGTTTTCTGGTTAGCATCGGAACTCAAATTACGGCTGAGCCGTTAGTTGGGATGTTGGCCGCGACACTCTATCTGCTTAGCTTCGCCATCCCGAACCTACAACTTGCTGGACTGGTCGATTCGGGTGAGGCCTGTTTTATGCTTGCTACTACCTGGAGCTTGCTGCTGAAGAGGTGGTGGCTGCTTCCTGTTTGGGGAATACTGGGAGCGCTTTCGAAGGAGACCTTCGTCCCCTTATCCATTGTTTTCTGTTTCGCTTGGTCGTTTACAGAATGGCGTCGGCGAGGAACCGACACTCATTCTCAATTCAAATGGATTGCATTGCAGGCCTTTGCCGGAGTGGCCACGATGACCGCCCTTCATTCAATCGTCGCTGGAGAGATTATATGGCCCTGGAACATCGCCGCGCAGGCTCGCGCCGGAACACCTATTTATACAGCGTTCTTTCACGCGATCTCTAATCGCAGTTTTTGGTACGTGTTCATTTGGCTCTTGCCTTTGGGTGTACTGGGCATAAAGAGGATTCCGCGACCTTGGGTGGTTGCCTCACTGGTGGCGGGCGTCGCTGCACTGGCACTTGGCGCATGGAGAGATATGCTTGGCCAGGTCGCTCGACCATTGTTCAATGTGATCGGACCAATGCTCAGTCTGTCAGTGGCAATTCTCCTGGCACGAGTGATGAGTGACAGCAGGAACCAGTATCAACAAAATCAGGATTGAAGATGGACGAACAGATGAAGGTAGAATTTCCTGAACGCTTCAACATGGCGGATTACTTCCTCTATCACAATCTGGAGGAAGGTCGTGAGAACAAGACTTGTCTTTACTACGAGGATCAAGTCTTCAACTATGGCGAGATCGCGCGGATGTCGAACCGGGTAGGGAATTCCCTCCGCGACCTCGGAGTCGAGATCGAAAACCGGGTGTTGATAGTGTTGCCAGACTGCCCGGAGTTCGTTGCGACCTGGTTTGGCGCTGCACGAATTGGTGGCGTGATCACGATGGTGAATCCTCTGTTACCGGCAATCGATTACGAGTACTACCTCGAATACACGCGGGCCCGCGTTGCTGT
>JANNON010000913.1:0-2991 GCA_031399105.1 Blastocatellia bacterium
CAGCAAAGTTGGGTTGCCAGCTCAACCAGGATCGCGTGGGCGAAGGCGGCGGTGGATGATCTTGTAACCACTTCTTTCCGTTAACAGCCGTGGGACGAAAGAGAATGCCGTCTTCCGCAATGAATTCCAGAAAGGAATCTCTGGTCCCCTTCGTCTCAGAAGTCTTTGAGAACGCCCTTTCAGTTTCAACTGCTTTTTTGAGTGCGGCTTCACGATCGACCTTCTGCGCGTTAACACTGGCAATCGATAGCACGCCACCGATCAGGAAAAGAATTACTAGTTTCATCTGCACGACTCCTAGGTAGACTAGACGAGGCATTCGACAATGATGGAAATACGAAAGTCTGTGATAACGGTACTCCATTCAATCGGCGCGATCTTTGTGACGAAGTGGCTTCTGCGAGTGATAACGAGGTAATCAAAGAACTGGAAATGGGAGGTTACGCGATGCAGGCTGGAAGGCAAACCTCAATGTGCTCGGCGGTGATTCTGCTGCTACTGGCAATTCCAATCTCAGCTCAACAGTTAAGCTCACGCGACAAATCTCTGATTGAAGCAGCCCGAGAGATCATCGCCACCGCCCGATATTGTTCATTGATCACAATGAACTCCGAAGGCAGGTCCGAGGCTCGGACGATGGATCCACTTGCGCCGACAGATGAGATGGTGATCTGGTTCGGCACAAATCCGCGCAGCCAAAAAGTAAAAGAGATTCTTCGCAATCCGAAGGTGACTGTTTACTACTTCGACGCGCAGGCGCAGGCTTACGTAACGATCCAGGGAACTGCTCGTCTCGTGACCGATCAGAAAGCAAAGTCACTGCATTGGAAGGAAGACTGGAGTGCCTTCTATCCAGATCGCGACAAGGGATTCTTACTTATTGCCGTGACACCAATCAGGATGGAAGTAGTGAACATAAAGAAGCAGGTGGTCGGAGATGAGATCAGATGGCGACCACCTGCGGTCGATTTTTTGAAACTCCGGCGTCCCTAACGGACGAGTATGCAAACTCAGCAGACCTCTCTAAATCTACCCGTCTGCCTTCCTTTCTAATCTCAGTGTCCCCGCGATCCCGCCCTCTCCGCCTGGCCTCCCGTGCTCTTGAGGTTGCCCAGTGAAATCTAAAGCCAACAAAAATCATAAAGGGTAGAGCGCTCGAGGCGCGCAATTGGAATGAGCATTAGCGTGAATGTCGTTAACCAGGAATGACCGATCGTCATCTCTCAGTCACTAGAGGGCTCGCGATAACCATCAGGAAGGAGTGACATGCCGGCAAGCATTAGGCGCCATTTCTGTTTCTTGACCGCCGTTGCGTTTTTCCTAATTGGAAATGCGATCTCGGCAAAAGCTGATGACTCCACCCTGGAGTGGCTGAAAGATGTGCCATGCGACCTGCAAAAACAGGCCGCCGCAGGTTTTGAGAATGGCAAGTATTACTTGATCTGTTTCAAGTACAACGAGCTGGAGCTGCGTCCAACTTCTGACGATAGCGTTCCGCTCGATTTAACGCTCGTCATCTATACCGGCAAGGGCGGGACCTATCCGAAGATCACCAGTTTTGATCTTGAAACAGACTGGCTCCAGCGCGGCGTAGAAATAGAACAGCGTTGGACCGAACCGCCGCAAGCCCAGACCACGTTGCCGAATAGTATCTTCTGGGAACACCCGTACCGGATCAAACTGTCCCGGAATTCCAGACCTGGCCGGTACGGCCTCAAGTTAGTACTGGAGCTTGATCGGAGACTCGAAGTCTACTACCGACTGCCTGTTGGTGCTGGTCCAGGAGACTGGCTTGAAACGACTAAAGAATCCCAACGATTGGTAAGTTGTTGGACCGGCAATAACTGTTCGGACTTCAAACTTCACTTAATGAACAAGCTTCCCTATCGCGTTGACATCACTAGCATCACCATAACTTCTGAGCCAGCTGGGTTGGTTAATGAATCGGCTGCGGTTGTGGCGCGAGACTCTAACTGCGGACCACCTGAGTCGATTGAGTCTCAGGCGAAACCTAAGGTTGCCTGTATCCCGGCCGGGTTGGTGCCACAAGATCTTGATTTCAAAATCCAGGCGATTGGTAATCTGTGGAGATCGTTTGAAGGATTTGGGAAATCGCCGCGACTTACGTTTCACATTAACTATCAGGATGAGTTAGGCCGAATGTATACGACCACGCCACAAGTGGATCTCGAGATCAGACCTAACATCGCAATCCTGGCGATCACGTTGATTGTTGGCGTGCTGTTTGGAACGGTGATCAGGATCGATTTGAGACGCCTTGAACGTGCGGGCTTAATCACGCGGAATCAGATGATCGTATTCGCAGCTACCTCAATTGGGAGCGGGGTCCTGGTATCGTTAATTGCCTTGTTCGCGAATATCAAGCTGGTTGCTTTTCAAGACCAAAGCACTTACTCGTCATGGGATCCCAAAGTCCTCTTTGTGACGGGTTTAATCGGGACATTAGGTGGGATTCCTCTGATTTACAGCATGTTGAAGCTCCCCAGCCCGGCACCGACGGCAAAGGCTGCGGAAAGCACTTCGACCACAACAAAATAAAACTGAGAAAGGAAACAAAATGTGCCGGATCAGATTAGGAAGCTCAGCGACTCGACAGTACCTGACGACTGTTTTGATCCTCTTCCTCTTTAACCCAACCATCGTGACTGGCACGTCCTCAGGACAAACGCCGCAACAGCTTTTGAGCCAGGCAAACTACTACTACAACTCGAATGATACGAGCGATCGAGCGGCCGATATTTACCGGTCGGTTCTGACCCGTTTTCCGAAATCGCGAGAAGCAGAGCAGGCCTCGTTCTACCTCGCGCTTTACTATCACAAGAAATTCTACGTACTGCGCGCGACTCGAAAAGTCGATGACTGGTCATCTTTCAATAAGGCCGAAGAGGCATTAAGAGCTTACTGGACCAGCAGTAAGACGATGAGATGGACTAGCTATGTTTCAGATGCTCACTATTTGTTGGCGCTGAT
>JANNON010000926.1:0-3324 GCA_031399105.1 Blastocatellia bacterium
GTGGCGGCGCTCCTTGGGGTGCGCGACGAACCGGGGAGCATTTTCGACCACGTGCCGCGAATCTAAAGTTAGCCGAACGTGCGGCAATAAAGTCCGCATCGTGGCTCAAGCCAAACGGTGATCAGGAGCTTTATAAAAGTGTGGCCGGGCATGTTATCAATTTGGGCAAGAGGTCTTGAATGCGGATTGCGCTCGATGGGCTGCCACTAAGCCGGGAACTCACCGGCATCGGACACTACACGCTTGAGCTTGCCCGACACCTCGCTAAAACCAATTCCGCAGATCAAGTCTCAGTTGCTTCGCCGCGCGGTCTGGTACCAACCGTAACTTCCGGATCTTCTCCGTCCAACTTGAGATTGCGGCGAGCGACGCTGAATCCCGTCATACGCTATTGGTGGAAGTTTGGGCTGACAAATTTTCTCAAGAAGGAAAAGGTTGAAGTTTTTCATGGCACAAACTTCCAGCTTCCTCCGCAACCACGTTGCGCTACGGTGCTGACTATCCATGATCTCTCGACACTGCTCTATCCGGAGACTCACGAAGGGAAGAACGTGCAGCACGCATGGCGCTGGCTGCCCTCAACCGCACAAACGGCCACCATGATCATCTGTCCCACGGAAGCTGTGCGGCAGGAGGTACACGACCACTTGTCGATACCGCTCGACAAGATCGTCGCGGTTCACGAAGCGGCCAGGAGTTGTTTTGGCCCCGCAAGCGACCGTGAGATTGCGCGCGTCAAACAAAGGTTCAATCCCGGCGAGGAGTTCTTGCTTTACGTCGGCACAATCGAGCCTCGTAAGAATCTGCTGAGTCTCGTGCTCGCGTTCGAGCAGTTAGCGAGTACTCATCCAAAAATGCGGTTGGTGATTGCGGGAAGGAAAGGCTGGATGGTTGAGGAGCTCTTCGCCTACGTAAAACGCTCACCGGTTAACAATCGAATTATCTTTACCGGATACGTCAGCGATGTTGAACTCCGCGCGCTGTATTCGTCATGCACGGTTTTTGTGTATCCCTCAATCTATGAAGGATTTGGTTTGCCGCCATTGGAAGCGATGTCCTGCGGCGCGCCGGTTGTTGCCAGTAGCATTCCCAGCATCGGGGAAGTGTTGGGCGAGGCTGCCCGGTTGGTTAAGCCAAATGACTTTGCAGCTCTGAAGAGTAGTTTGGAAGAGTTGCTGGACGAACCTTGCTTACGCGAGCGTCTATCTTTGGCGGGGCGAGAGCGTGCTGCTGAGTTCTCCTGGGACGAGACCGCGCGACGAGTGCGCAACGTTTATGAGCGCGCGCTCGATATTCATATCCACGATCGGAAAATTCGCAGGTGAGGACGGTGGGTGAGCGGAGCGCACCCCCGATCCAACTTAAGGTGACTCAACGGACAGGCCCGAGTAATCCAACAAGCAATTAGCGCTACACTTGGCGGGGGTGCGCTCCGCTCACAGACCTTCCTCACCTGCGATTTCCCCATCTTGAACGGCTGACTGCATTGTGCAGGCTTGAGACCAGCGTCAACACAAAAGGCTAGCCTCACTCGAGACTAGCCTTTCGCTTGTTCTTGGAACGCTGACTTAGTTGTTAATGTTCGCGCAGCCGTGATCATTCTGGGTGGCTGTCGAGAACCGTTCCTGATATTCCCGCGAGGTAACGAAAGCGCAAACCATACCGCGGTAGTTGTTTGGTTCGAGATTGTTCAGCACATTCTGCCAGAAGGTGAAACCACCCGAATCCGGATTCCGCTTCAAATAACCGAAGTACTGCATGAGCACGAAAGCGCGGTTGTATTCGGCGTTCGCGAACGCCGTGTCGTCAATCGCTACTCGCATGGCGCGGGCTCTGCTGTCGTTCTGGTTCGAGCCTGCGTTATAGGCGGCCAAAATCGCTGACCGGCTACCTGCCAGGTTGATTGTTGAGCTCGAGAGCACCGTGGCAATCAGGGAATCGACGAACGCGTCACCGGTATTCAGACCGTTGTACTTGGTCACGAATTCCGGTCGCTGAACGAAGGCCAGCGCGTATGCCTGCTTCGTCTGTTCCAGCTGCGGACCCTCGATTACAAGACGGCGATCCGGATTGAACTCGCTGTAGTCCGGAAGCCGACCGAGGCCACCCTTAAATGAGCGGTACACAAACGAACCAGTGCGTTGAAATTCAGCTTCGATAAAGAAGGCAGCACTTACGCCAACTCGGCGATTGTAGATACAGGTTGCATTGCTCCCGCAGTTGTTGAGTTCAGTCAGCCAAAAGTTAAAACCACCGGAGTCTGGAAAACGACCGAGAAAATCGACGTACTGTTGGGTAACGTAGAAGTCGTGGTCATCGATCGTGATCGGGGTATTAGTGCCCGGTCGCAAGCGAAGAGGCTTCACTTTAATGTTGCCGTAAAACAAGTCGGCAGGGAGATCCGGGCCGTCTGTTTGAACAATACGCAGGGTCGGCGCCTGACCCATCGCGGTCGTCGCACTAATGACAAGCGCAAGAACAAAAACTGTAAGCTTATGCATCACAACTCCTAAATTCGATGTGGCTGACTGCTGATAATGGTTTAACGGAAAAGTCGAGAGGTTTTCCGCGCAGTCAAAGAAGGGCTGGGGCTAGGACCCGAAATCAACATGGCGAGTGTAGCTTGCGGCAAACCTCTTTGTCAACGAACTAAATTTTTCACGATCTACGGGCTTTATCTAAGGAATTAATGGTGTATTTGGGGAGCCAAGCGCCCCGATACGCCTCTCGATGAGCGGCAAAAGTACCCGTTTACGCGCCATGATTTGGACGCCCGAGCCATCCGAATAGTTGACCAATTAATCGAGAGATTCGGCCACCCTCCAATTTGGGTCCGCTGCCGAGATTTTGCTTAAGGCACTCCATCCAAGCGTGCTACCATGCGCTGCATCCGGACCGCCCACAGACCTTCCGGATCACTAACCCAGCGTTGAATGGCCCTCCCTCCTTTTTATGCGACGCGGACCTGCTATCGTCAGTCTCATCGCCTTGCTCTTCAGCACGGGTATTCCCGTGCGTCCGGCCAACTTCACTTATACCGACTCGCGGGCTTCGCGCCAGATACGCTGGCCGGCCAAAACTATCAAGGTTTCGCTATCGACAGCCCTAAACAACCCGGGACCGAGCATTAAGCTCGGAAGCGACGTTGTCGGCGCTGTAAAACGAGCCTTCGCCCGTTGGTCTAACCTGACAGATTTGAAGTTTGTTCTGAACGAATCACCTTCGCAGTCGATTAGTCCCGGGGGAGCAGGCGACGGCGTCAGCTTGATAACAGTTGCCGACACACTGCAGAACAATGCGATTTTTGCCGGTGGCGCCATGACA
>JANNON010000931.1:0-7757 GCA_031399105.1 Blastocatellia bacterium
GACGGCACCGTCGAGGCGGCAAGTTTTTACAATTTCACAAGAAGGGCTTCCACTTCCTAACTGCCCCGGATGTTATCGAAGTGTGGCGTTCTCAAGTCTTTATGAGCACGCTTGTGAAACATTCCAGGCTCGTTTCAAATCTGCATTTGATCTCTGTCCTTGCTGCGGAGATTCCATAGGGCCGTTTCCGTTATTTCCCACCTTAATTGCTGATTTTCTGAGGAAGGTCAGTGACAAGGCACAGCAGATTGTAGGATTCGATACCTTTGGAACAGGTAATCGTTTGTTAGTGCCGTCGCCAGAAGGTGACTGTTTGCTGATCAAAGACGGCTTAAACCAGACGCTGCTGATGCTCCTACCGAGACGAACGCGGTTCGCTTCGCACAATGACTACGACACCATTTCCAGCTTCTATGACTGTGACCATCCTCAGGTTGGAGACGTGCGCATCGTTAACCCGGCCATCGTAATTCCAATAGCCGGAGGCTGGCAGCTGAAGGAGCGTGGCCGTTTAGAGATTGTCAATACGCTCGGGAAAACGAAAGAACCAGATGGTTGGAAAGCGGACGCTCTTCGTGAAGCTGGTAAGTCTTTTCGTGAGCACAAGGACGGGTATCTCGTAGTTGACGTCTCGTCGGCTCAAGCCATCGGGGGAAGACCGAGCGACAACAGGGTTCCAACCGAGCCGATTCGCGAAAGCGCGAAGTCGTTCTATCGACGGCTAGTGGCTGGAGGTTCTGTAACAAATAATCTCACCCATCTTGATTTCAAAAAAAGTGCATCGAAGGAGGGATTAAGAAACACCGACGAGTTCCTTAGAGAAGTTTCTTCTCATGGTGCGTTTGTCCTATTCTCCAGCGACGAGAATCATGGCTGGATATTTCCGAATCCGAAATTGACCTTCAATGCCGACTCTCTGAAACCCTTATTCGCTACACTTACACTTGACCAGTTCACCAATTTCAAGGAACACATTGATCCAGTCCCAGTCATTCGCATAGGCAAAGGTCTTTGGCAAATCGAAGCCACTGATGTTATTTCCCACGACTGTCGAGCCAATAGCGCAGCCTACTCAGAATCTAAGGCTCCCGAGCGCGCGAAAGGCGTTCTCCTTTTCCCCGTTTCTGCGGCCGACTGCCTTGCAAAGACGCAGAGTTCCTCCAAGGTTGTCAGGCACGAAGTCGTAAGGAATCTTCTCGTCACCGGACCCAACGGCAAGGGCGAGTTCTCGTTGATTCGCAACAACTCCTCGCAGAAAAGCAACTCTCTTTTTGTTATTCCTCGAATAACAAGCTTCAAATCTGCAGATACGTTTCACAACCTTTACAAGCGATACTACGACTGCGGCCGGCCCTCGGCTGGTGAGGCCTGGATCATCAAACCTGCCGTCGTGTCAAAAGGTCAGGAGGGCTGGCATTTGTTGGAAAAGGGAAGATTGGAAATCGACTTTGTAGCCAAGAAGCCTCCGGTCCCCTTTCCGGAACCAGAAGCTGTAGTGAACAAGCAGACAGAAGTCGGCAAAATCGAGAAGGAAATTATTCCGGAAGTAGTATCTCCGAAAAGTTTTTTCGAAGGCCCCTCAAAAGTATCCCGAGAAGAACCCTCTATAGCGCAACGTTTCATTGAAGGTCGACTACGCCTGGGTATAGGAATTGTTGCAAGCCTCATCCTGGTGGTCGCCATTGTAGTCGCGATCCGGCGAGACCCGAGTCCACCACTCCAGAGTCACAATACGCCTCCCGGTCCGAGTTTCACCAATATGGTCTCGATCTCTGGCGGCGAGTTTCAACTAGGCAACGATGCCGGCGATGCATATGAAAAACCGTCGCACCGGGTAAGCGTGAAACCATTTCTCATGGATATGTACGAGGTTACCTGCGAGGAGTATTTCAAGTTTGTTAAAGCGAAAAACCATCGACTACCTCCAAATTGGATTAACGGCCAGTACCCAAAAGGCGCAGCTAGAAAACCAGTTACAGGCGTTGATTGGGATGATGCTAATGCCTATGCGAGGTGGGCGCGCAAGCGATTGCCAAGTGAGGCAGAGTGGGAATTTGCGGCCCGCGGTACGACCGGTTGGCGGTATCCATGGGGTAATGATTGGCGCGCCGATGCTGCCAACGCGGGTGATTCGAACGCGAGGCAGTTCGCTGATGTCGGGTCGTATCCGGCTGGGAAAGGTCCATTTGGAACGATGGACATGATCGGCAATGCCTGGGAATGGACCTCGACTGAGTGGAAGGGTTATCCGGGAGGTCCTGTTCCACCGGATGCCTCGAATGAATTGCGCGTAATCAGAGGTGGTTATTGGGGAAGCAGTGCAGGAAAGGCAACTACTACATTTCGCAGGGGCTGGGATGCGCGGGGGGCTAAGCAAGGATACGAAAACACGGGATTCAGATGTGCCGCTGATGCGAGTGCGGAAACGAGCCAGAAATAGGCGAGTTCAAGGCGTGAGGAAATGAATAACTCTCCCAAAGAGCTTCGTTCAAACGGAACGCAATCGTTCTGTTTTGAGTTTGGGTTGATCCATCGTTTAGCCATTCTCGGTTTGATCCTAGCGCTCACTACCGTGAGCGGTCTCGGCCAGGACGAAAATGCGACTCGTGAGCCAATTACGACAGCGAGGCCAAAAGCCCGTAAGTCAGAAAATGGAAGTCGGAAAACTAGAAGGCCTGCGCCGCCCAACCGAGAGGCACAAATAACAGTTAAGGTCTACCCTCCGGACAGCACGGTCTACCTCGACGGACAACAACTCGACACCGGTGACCCATCGACAGGGTTACGTTTGGGAGGTCTTAAGCCGGGGCCACACACATTAACGGTTCGCCATTCCCCCGGTTACGCTGAACGAGAGCAAATCATCGATCTTAAGGCTGGCGCAAACGAGTCGCTAAACATCACGCTGGAACGACTGATGGGAAACTTAGACATTGTACCCAGCGTGGCGGATTCAGAGATCAACATAGAGAGTGTCGACAGTAGTCAGCGTGTTCAGTTGGGCACTTACTCTGGCAGAGTGAATAGCCTCGCGTTGACCCCAGGACCCTACGAGATAACCATCTCCAAAGGCGGTTATCAGACCGCTTCGCGCAGAATCACAATAAGACCCGGCGAGTCGGTCTTCCTCGAGCCCCAACTCTTACCGTTGCCAAGGCCAACGCCGACACCAGCACGCACACCAGCAATAGCTGCCGTGCCATCGCGCTCGATAGTCGAGACCGCCGGCAAGTATTTAATTGTCCAGTTACACGGTGCTTCAGGTGCTGCCGTGGGACGTGTGGGAACGATCAACGTTATGCTGGGGACACAGGGAGGAAACACTGTCACCGGGATACTGCCTGGCCGGCCATGTCAGGTTCAGTTCGTTCGGCTCGAGAACGTCGCAGAAGGCTCAGTGGTCGAAGGCCCAGGTCCATCAAATCAATGGGCCAAGATTGTTGTGCGAGTGCGCCCTAAGACGACCAAACACCCAATAGGGTTTGCTATCAACTGGACATCATTGGAAGGGCCATCCCCTTCGCCTTCCGATATGGCCCAAGCGGTCTTTGTCGAGGCCGTGCCGATTAAGAAGGTCCGGCCAAATTTTCCTGCACTAGCGCGAAGCTCACATGCGAAGGGGACCGTAATGGTGCTCGTTTCGATCGATGTGCACGGCAACGTCGTCTCCGCAAAAGCCGTAGACGGTCATTTCCTCTTCCGGTCGGCCGCCGAAGACGCAGCTCGTAGGTGGAAGTTTCAACCGGCAACGCCAGGCGGACAACCGACAGAAAGCACGCAAACGATTGGTTTTGCTTTCGAAAGATAACAACTCCTCAGGAGACTTCCTCATGAAAATCTCAACAGGCTTCGGAATCGTTTTAATGACGATGATGCCCCTCATGTGTTTTGAGACTGCGTTTGGTCAAGAAGGTGACTTGCCGGTCCGACCCAACACCAAACTTTCTCTGGAATTGCTTTCTCCAATCAGCACGGCGAGCAGCAGGAAAGACGACAAGTTTAGCTGCAGGGTTCTGACTCCAGCAGAATATGCGGGCGGCATCATTGAAGGACACATACGAAGCCTGAAGCGGTCGGGGAAAGCGAAAAAGGAGTCGAAACTTGATCTTGCCTTCGACAAAATAACCCTGTCGAATGGGAGGTCCGAAAACTTTAGTGGCACAGTGGTCGAAGTGTTCGATGTTGCTAATGTTGCCGAGCAAGGTCGCGCCGACACTGAAGGGACGGTGCGAACCAAGTCGACTACTGTGAAGACTAGCGTCAAGCGAGCTGCGGCTGGCGCGCTCATCGGGGCCCTCATCGGCGGAGTGGTTGCCGGCGGCCAGGGGGCAGCGGTGGGAGCCGCAATCGGCGCCGGTGTCGGTGCTACAACTACACTGGCCACGAAAGGCGCAGACTTGGAGTTTAGAGCTGGCACTCAGTTCACAGTCGAGAGTGCTGGCCCAACTCGCAAGAAAAAAGACACACAGCCGAGTCGAACCAACCTCATCTCCAGTCCCGAACTGCCTTCGCAGACGTATCGCGCGTACACAGGCTACGGTTTTAATCTGAGTGTCCCTGAGAATTGGCAGCAGAGTTCCAACTCCGGTTCCCTGCGCTTCGCGCCCTTGGGCGGTAGTGTCGTTTATCAGGGCCGCCCCAATCTCACACACGGAGTAATGGTAGGATCGGTCCCCTCCCAGATTCAAGATTTGCAGACCGCCGCTAACCGACTCGTTGGCGCCTTATTGCAGAGCAATTCCTACCTCCAGCGGCGCGGGGAATATACCAACGAGGGTGTAGGAACCCGTGACGGATTGGCTGTGACTTTGTTTGGTGTGCCCCAAGCCACCGGGCGCGGCGAGCTCGTTACGGTCCATACGACACTGCTCAAGAACGGATCAATGTTCTATATGATCACTGTAGTGCCTGAGCAGGAACATCCAAACTACCGAGAGACCTTCTCCAATATTTTGCGAAGCATCAAACTTCAATAAGTGTTATTTACCGGAGGACGTGTGCCACCCTATTTCTGTTGCAAATCTCTTTCATTGCCGTTCGACACTCTTGGCTGCACGACGGTGGATTTCAACAGTCGTGTGCGCGGCGGAGAGAATCCTTCCATTACTGCAATCAAGATCGGCGGCCCCAAGTTGGGTTTTATTAGAATTGTTTGTTTCGCTTTCCTATTGGTACTGGGTCTTGGAGTGAAGGCTTGGGCTTTTCAGGACGAGAATGCAAGTCGCAGCGCAAAAAGCACACCACGCACAGGCAGCCTTGTAGAGAAGGTAAGGACGCAACCTCGGGTAACAAGCCGGTCCACCAATCGCGGAAGCGCCTCCAAACGAACCACCATCAACACAATCAGTCTTTGGATTATTTCCAACCCGGCGAATAGCAAGGTCTTTGTGAACGGGGAGAGCCGCGGCGAAACCAACACCGGGGGCGAATTGGAATTGAAACAAACCCCGGGCACCTACACGGTCCGAGTCGCGCACGACGGTTATATCACCCGAGAGGCCGATGTAGATGTGCTGGGCACGCCAGAAGCGCAGCAGGTTGAATTCACACTCCCCCGCGCTCTCGTCAACATAAACGTGGTCACTGACCCACCTGGCGCCGAGGTCTACTTGGATGACGTTTACAAAGGGGCCACTGGTCCAAACGGATTGCTTGTGTTGGAAAGAGTAGAACCGAGTCAACCCCATACGCTTCGGGCTCGCAAAGACGGCTTTGTGCAGCAGTCGACGCCGATCAGGGCAAACAGCGGCCAGGTTTCCATGAAACTGCTGCCGGATTCCATGCTACTGAAACTGATTACCGACCCGCCGGAGGCCGAGGTTTATCTCGATGAGATCTATAAGGGCACGAGCACGTTGGATGGAACACTGATAATCGATGAAGTAAATCCAAACCAAAGTCACACAGTGCGTGCAAAGAAAGAAGGCTATCTACAACGGTCGTTGCAACTGGCTCCAGGCAGTTCTCAGGCAACAATCAGGCTAGCTCCGGATCCCATCGTTTTAATGGTGCGGGAAATCAGGCTCAGTGTGGCAGAGAACCGTTTGCCCGAAGCGGTGGCTTCTTTCAATCGACTGACCAAAGACATACCGGACCATCAGGAACTACCGCGCCTTTCAGATAGTATTCTCCTGGGCCTACAGTCTCGCAGCGCCGAGGTGTTAAAACGCGTCGGGCCATTTGGCTTGGCATTAGACGTGAGCAGTTCACAAGAGATGAGTAGTTTGTATCTGGACGCTCGCACTTTGCGTCCTGGCGATGAGGCGATAGAGAACCTGGGTAAATATTGGATGGTAAAGCTGGCGTTGCTCAAAGCCGACCGCGCAGGTTCTCCAGGAGAAAAAGAGAACCTACAGCGCAAGGCCCGCACGCTTCTTTACGATCTTAATGAACGTACTCTAAGCAACCCTTATCTGAATCTCGACCTTGGCTGGAGTTGGTGGAAACTGAAGGACAATGACGCTGCGCAAAAACAATTCAAGACAGCACAAGAACTGAAATCCGACTGGGCCTACCCTTATTTCGCCCTGGGATTTCTCACGATGAACGCGGCCGAGAACCAAAGATCTAAATCCGCCAAGTTCGCGGGCTACACTCAAGCTCTTGAGAACTTCACCAAAGCTATTAGCTTGAAACATGACTTCGCCACCGCTTACGCGCTGAAAAGCATAATTCATAGTCAGATGAAAAAGCATGAAGACTCGATCGCGGTCGGGCTGCAAGCAGTGGCCGTAGATCCCCAAAGCGCATACGCGCATTACGCCCTCGGCTACGCCTACTTTGAGAAGGGCAAATCTGGATACCGAAACTCGCTTAAGGAATTTAACGATGCAATCGCGTTGGGCGGAGCCGATTTGGATGAAGTCATGAAAAGCGCGATACAATTGCGCCTGACGCGAATCAAGCAAACCCTTAAGTAATCTCCTCCCTCAATGGTTTACATCCCAACGAGAAGCTCACCTTTCAAGGTTTCTGTTCTCAAGGTCCTTTCCTCAATTGCCCGCTGTCTCTTGATTTCTTATTTGACGCCATGCTCTGTGTCTAACGATGAGCGAAGTCTGTTGGGTTATGTTCCATCGAGCAGTTACGCAGTGCTCGCAGTGAATTGGAAGACAGTACGCAACACCCCTATCTGAGAAGGATCTGCAAAGGCGCAGATGTTGAGAAGTGTTCGCACAACCTAGCTTTGGCGACGAGACTTTAACCGAGTTCGCCGTCTATGTAGATCACAGGGACCTCAGCGCAGCCGGAGCCTTGGTTGTCCATCACAACGGGCCTACCTATCTAAGTCTGTCTGGCGCGATAGTTGTTTTTCTAAGTCGAGTCCCGGTGGGAATCAAGCGGCACTCACGATGAATACACAGCAACCGTGGTCCGCGCTCGGTTGCCTTTGGAGGCGAAGAGAGTTTTGGTCGGGTAATGGGTCGGATCTGAGGTGAGAATCCAGGAGACCGCAGTATTGTTGGGCTTTTGAAAGGCAAGGCGGTGCTTTGATACGGTCGGGTCTGGTTCAAATCCCACCGCCTACCACTTTATTTCGCTGCGCATCAATAGTTTCCGCTACCGACTTTTCAAGCTTTGCAACACCTTTAACCCCAGTTGCATGGGCATAGCCCACAATTCCAGAGCCTTTTCGTTCTCACAATACGAAATGACTCCTTGCAAACAATTGATCGATTAACGTTGGGACAGTAATAGCATGGGTCATATAATTCGAGCGCTGAGACGACTAATACTCTGAAGACGGTTTACAGAAT
>JANNON010000932.1:0-8316 GCA_031399105.1 Blastocatellia bacterium
GGAATATTTCTGACAGTTGCCTACATCTTCCATCTGCTCGTCATGGGCGGCGCAGCTCGTAATCTCGTCACACACCTATTATGGAATGAGCCCGTCACTGCACGGAGAACTTACGCCGCGGTTCGCGCACGATTCTGGCCGTTGCTTGGCGCCACGTTGATTGTTGCCGCCTGGGGAGCGATGTCGGTCATTGTCGCCTTCTTCGGCTGGTATTCAATAATCATCATGGTGACGATGGGAGTATTTTTGCTCGGCAGTATTTCGATGTGGATAGGTGGCTTTTTTGGCATCGTGGGAGTTATTGCCGCAACTGCCGCCGCGTTGTGGTTGTTCTTTTTCATGCTGGGACGCGTGGCCTATGTGCCGCAGGTGATGCTGGTTGAGGGAAAGGGAGTTTTTGGATCAGTTGGTCGTAGTTTCTCGTTGGCGAAGGGAAACGTCAGACGACTAATGGCGATGACGCTCTTCGTCACCTTCGCTACCCAGTCGGCAATGATGATTCTGGTGGTGCCGCTCGGCCTTTATGGGCAGCTGATAGGAGTTGATCCCTGGCCCTGGAACTCAGCGACGTGGCCGGCCTGGTATGCGATTGGTTACAGCGTCCTCGGGCCGATCAGTTCTATTCTGCTTACTCCAATTTGGATGCTCGGTCTTTCATTGCTTTACATCGATGAACGAGTAAGACACGAAGGTTACGATATTGAGTTGATGGCTTCGCAAAGGCTGGGCGACATGCCGGCGCTCAATGTGGCTTCGCCTTTTGGGACCGCGATCGCGGTTGATCCGGGCAAGCTTCCGCCACCGCCGTTGGCTTCGTCAGGGAAGGTCCTTGGACTAGGCTAATTGCGGGCCAATAAGACTCGCCGCGGCTTTGCCGCGTTCGTTGCGGTAAGCCTCTGGCTTACCGATCGAGGTACCAATTAGGAGGCTATGCCTTAGAAGAATTACACAAGGCATAGCCTTAAGAAGAGCAAGCCCCACGGTAAGCCAAAGGCTTACCGCAAGGAACGCGGCAGAGCTGCGAGTGTTTGAATCAATCCTGAAACCCGGAATCACAAAGCTAAAAGCGCTGACAAAGGCAGCGCACTCCAAATGCTCCGCATGATGCAACGCTCTCGAATGCTATTTAGTCTGGCGCTGGTCGCGGTGCTCTACCCCTTCGCTTACGCGGAGACGTTGGACAACTATCAGAACCGTGTTCATCAGTCGGTAACTGCGCTCGACACGCTCGCTCAAAAGGACGAAGGGGAAGGGTTGGAAGGGTTTCGCGCACGCACTACTGAAACGGTTCAGCGTGTGCTCGCGACGCTCCCGGAAACTGAGACCGTCGACGCGAACGGAACGGCAATAAACGTTGACAATCGTTGGCTGCACGAAGAGCTAGGGTCCTTACAAAACTCGACTCCACAGGAACAGTCCGAGACATTAAGGCATGTCATCGAACGACTGCACGCCGTCAACGACCGGTTGATCGAGGACAAAAACGCCGCGGCCAGGAACCACTCCAAAGACGAAGCGAATGCCAAACTGCGCGAGATTCTTGCCCGCTCGGAATATGCCACTAAGAAGCATGAGGCGAGCGCGCTTCAAAAGTTCATGAAACGTCTGTTCGAGTGGTTTGAAAACTTGTTTCCAAAACCGAAAGTCTCCACCGGTGGCACGCCGTGGATTTCAACGGTCGTTCAATACCTGGTCATCCTCCTCGCCTTAGTTGTCATTGGCTACGTTCTCAAACTGCTGTGGCCGCGCATTGCCAGACGCGGCGGTTCGCGAACGAAAGTGAAACGAGAAGCGAGGATCGTTCTCGGCGAAACGCTGGCCCCTGATAAGTCTGCCAACGATCTCTTGAGCGAGGCCGAAGCGCTGGCACGCAAAGGCGAACTCCGCGCGGCCATCCGCAAAGGCTACATCGCCTTACTCGTCGAACTTGGAGAACGAAAGGTCATCAGTCTTGCGCAGCACAAGACCAACCGCGATTACTTGCGCGCGCTACGCGAGGTCCAACCGCTTTACCTCGACGTGATGGTCCTGACTGACAGTTTTGAAAGACATTGGTATGGCTTTGCACAGGCGACTGAAGCTGACTGGCTCGCATTCCGCGCCGGCTATCGCAATGCTTTGAGCTAACGAGATATCTATGCGGCAGAAGCTGGGTTTCATACTAACCATCCTCGCCATCATCGTAGTGCTGGTGGTAATCAACTCGATCTCTTACGTCAGCGAAGAGAAGAAGCCGGACTCTGAACTCTCGCCCAATCGCTCGACTTATCATGCTGGTCCAACGGGTACTCGAGCGCTGTACGATTTGCTGAGCGAGTCAGAATATGGCGTGATGCGTTGGCGAGAGACTCCGGCCAAGTTGCTGACCCAGGAAAAAGTGAAAACTTTTGTGATCGTCGGTCGCACAAAACTGCAGATTCAGCAGGACGAAGCAACCCAGTTGCTGCTTTGGGTATCTCGCGGTGGGCGGATGGTGATCGTTGACCGGCGGCCCGAACAGTATTTGCTGCCGCCGTCCGGCAATTGGTCAGTCACGACTCAATTTTCCGACTTTAGCTTCCAGCAAGCGGATCCCGCCAAACCCGAGGAGATGACCCAGGACGTAAAAGCCGTTAGCCCTGTGCAACCTACTATTCTGACCAGGAATGTACAGACCGTGATGCCATCGAGGTTTGCCGCTGCCATAAGCTTTGCACCAAAGCAGACTAGCGGTGACGCCACAGCAGATGAATCTGAACCTGACGACGACTCTGACCCTGTCAAGACTGTCGAGAGCCAGCCGACCGAAGAGCAGACTTCAGTTGCACCCGTCGTCCATGTGAAAGGGCAGCGTGGCCCCTTACTCCTCGACTACCAATATGGCGCCGGTCGCATCGTCATCCTCAGTGATCCCTATATCGTTTCCAACGGCGGCCTTGGCTTGCAGGACAATCTCTCACTAGCGCTCAACCTGGTTGCCAGCACCGAAGGACTGATTGCTTTCGACGAGTATCATCAGGGACGGGGCGCGACCAGTAACGCTATCGTCAGCTATTTCGCGGGCACGCCGGTGCTGGCGCTTTGTGGCCAGGTGGTTTTGCTCATTCTGCTTGTGCTTTGGACCCGCGGACGGCGCTTTGCTCGACCACTGCCGCTCGCGCATGTCGATCGCCGTTCGTCGCTCGAGTTCGTGGCCTCGATGGCTGAGGTACAGCAAAGGGCTCGCGCTTTTGACCTCGCAGTTGAGAATATTTACTCGCGCACACGCCGCGTGCTGGCGCGTTACGCCGGACTCGATTACAACAGTCCCCGAACTGAGATTGCCGCGCGCGTGGGCTCACGTTCAAACATCGATCCGCGTCAATTGGAAGTACTGATGAGGCAATGCGAGGAAGCAATCAACGGACAGCCGATCAACGAGCGTCAATCGCTGCTGCTGGTGAAGCGACTGCGAGAAGTCGAAGCCAAACTGGGCTTGCGTATGCGTTCACGCGAAACTAAGCAGGCGGCCCAAAACATTTGACTTCATCTGGTACCGTGCTAAGAATTGCGCTCTTCAATTTCCACTGAAAGGACGGGTGAAAAGAGATAGACAAGGACCAAACTGAAATGACGGCGGACTTTCTGTCAGATCATCATCCTTCATCCATCTTCCTTCATCCCTACACTGCCATTGCCTGAATACGTCTCCGCGACTGTTGAGCAGATCAAACGCGAACTCAGTAAGATCATCGTCGGTCAGGAAGAGCCAATCGAACAGATACTGGTAGCAATCCTGGCGGAGGGCCACGCTCTCATTGAAGGGGTGCCCGGAACCGCAAAAACGCTGACGGTTAAAACTCTCGCTCGCATCATCAATGCAGAATTTGGTCGCATTCAATTCACTCCTGATCTGATGCCTTCGGACATCACCGGGACCAATGTCTTCAACGTGGCGACATCTTCGTTCAACCTGCGACAGGGACCAGTTTTCACTGACATTCTCCTGGCTGACGAGATCAATCGCACGCCCCCGAAAACGCAGGCGGCGTTGCTGGAAGCGATGGAAGAACGACAGGTAACGATCGATGGGGAGGGCCATAAACTCTCTCCCATCTTCACCGTGCTGGCGACTGAGAACCCGATCGAATACGAAGGGACTTATCCACTTCCCGAAGCACAGCTTGATCGTTTCCTGCTTAAAATTTTGATGGACTATCCAGCCGAGGAACATGAGCGACAGGTGGTCGCGAACTGGGACGCGGGCTTTAACTCTCGCCGTCTGGATCAGGTTGATATTCAACCGTTAGCTGATCCCGATTCGATCTCGCGCTGTCGTAAGGAGGTATCCAGTGCGCGAATGGAGCCGGGGGTACAGCATTATGCGGTGGATATCGTGCGACGCACTCGGACGCATCCATTCATCCATTACGGAGCCAGCCCGCGCGCTTCCGTGGCGCTGTTGCTTTGCTCGAAAGCACTCGCCGCGATCCGTAACCGCGACTTCGTCACCCCGGATGACGTACGTGACGTAGCTCGCCCGGTGCTTCGTCATCGTTTGGCATTGCGGGCCGAAGCTGAGCTCGATGGCGCCACGCCGGATGCCGTGATCACCGACATCCTGCGTTCGGCTGAAGTACCACGCTGATGATGAAGGAACAATCCAGCCTCCAGTTGATCTAACCAGCACCCATGCGGTTTGTCTTTACCAGATTCTTCTACCTGCTCGTAGCGATTGGATTAATTCCCCTGACTCTCTCATGGGAACGTCCGTGGTTGCGTTGGGTTACTCTCGCTTACGACGGCGCGCTCCTGCTACTCGCGATCATCGACGCGCGCCGCAGTCGTCTGCCAACGGGAGTGCGCATCCAACGCGAATTCAATGGTCGTTTCGCCGTTGGTGCTGAAACTGAAGTACATATCAAGATTCAGAACAACACTCCGCGGGTCATCGCCCTCGTAGTCAAAGATGAATATCCGCCCCAGATGAAAATCTCTGGCGAGCGCTCGGCGCTGGTTCGTGTCGAAGCTCAAACCACGGCCGCACTCGTTTATGGTCTGACCCCTCCCAAACGTGGTCGCTTCGAATTCGGCATCACTGCGGTGAGATTCCTGTCGCAGTTCAATCTGGCCTGGTGCGAAACGACGGTCGGCCTGCCTGAGGCGGTGAAGGTCTACCCCAACATGCGCCGCGCACGCGAAGCAGAACTGAAAGCGCTCGGCGCCAGATCGCTGGTCTCGGCGCATCGCAAGACATCATGGCGGGGTGAAGGTAGGGAGTTTGAATCGCTGCGAGACTACGTGCGCGGCGATGAGTTACGACACATCTCCTGGAGTGCCACCGCGCGTCGCGGCAAATTAACAACGCGGCAGTATCAGATCGAACGCGACCAGACGATCCTGATAGTGCTCGATGCCGGTCGGCTAATGACTGCTCGCATCGAGCAGGAGAGCAAGCTGGATTCGGCAGTTCACGCCACACTCGCGTTAATGTCTGCGGCTGCGCGCGCTGGGGACAATGCCGGATTGATGGTGTTTGGTCGAAGAATCAAGGCCTATCTACCGCCGAATCGCGGACGCGATCACATGGATGCCGCACTCGAAGCGCTGCACGCCGTTGAACCGGAGATGATCGAGCCTTCATATTCACGCGCGTTTGAGTTTGTCGCGGCCAACAGCAAGCGGCGATCGCTCGTAGTGTTGCTTACGGATCTGGTTGACGAGGAAGGTTCGAAGGAGCTGTTGACGTCTTTGCGGCTGCTGCGACCGAGACACTTACCGTTGGTAGTGACGATCGCTGATCGAGATTTGAAAGCAGTGGTAGCGAATGTGCCGATGACGGGACGCGACCTCTTCACGCAATCAGTCGCCGAAGAGATCATTCATCATCGTGAAGCGGCGTTGCGCTTGGTTGAATCGCAGGGCGGTCTGGCGTTGGATGTAACGGCCGCCGCGCTGGCGCCGTCGCTGCTTGAAAAGTATATGCAGGTTAAAGAACGTGGATTGTTGTAAGGATCTAAGTCCAAGGTTCAATGTCCAAGGTCGAAAGTCCAAGGTCGAAAGTCCAAGGTCGAAAGTGCAAGGTCGAAAGTGCAAAGTCCACAGTCAAAAAGCTAGCCACAGATTTCACAGATTTCACAGATTAATCTCAACTCAGCTGACGTTTTTCATGTCTCTTCCCATCTGTGGAATCTGTGAAATCTGTGGCTAGCTTTTTGATTTTTGATTTTCGACCTTGGACTTTGGACTTTCGACCTTGGACTTTAGACTTTAGACGTCGGTCCGTGGACTGGTCCTTCCCGCCATTAGCAAGTATGAGTACAAGGCAACGCCGGTAATGGCGGCGATGCTAAACTTGATTCGCGGATCAATAGGCGCCGGAGAGATGAATCCTTCGATGATACCGGCGAGAACCAACAACACCGCAATTCCCATCATCAACCTAATTGCCTCCATCCCCCGGCTCTTCAAAGCGTCCGCTCGAGAAAGATCCCCGGGCATAAGCAACGCACTCCCAATCAAGAGCCCCGCGCCTCCCGCAATAAAAATGCAGGAGAGCTCAATCACTCCATGAGCTGCCATGAACGTCAGCAAATCAGTTCCAAATCCAGCCCGAAACGTCAGCGCCAAAACTGAAGCGATGTTTAGTCCGTTGTAAGCTAGAAAGAAGAGCGTGCCGACACCGAACAGCGCACCAAAGGCGAAGGTGTAGATCGTGACTTGAATATTATTCGTCAGAATCCGGCTGGCGCCCTGCTGGTTCGCCTCGTTCAGGTCCTTCCACCAGTGCGTTTTCGTCTCAATGTACATTTCACGAAACGCGGGAGACACCCCAACGAGTTCGGAGAACTCAGGATCACTATAACTGCCGAGAAATCCAATCACGGAAAACAACGCGAACACTCCGAAGGACACAGCGGTGAAGCGCCAGGTGCGACGAAACGTTTGCGGAAACTGTTCCACGAAAAATCTTCGCAGCCTTCCGCCCTCTTGTCCGTCGGCCCGATAGATGCGGCCATGAGCGCGAATGACGAGGCTATTTAGATAGTTGATTAGTCGCGGGTCGCGCGATTCGGCTCGTGCGATGGCGAGATCGGACGCTGTGCGTCGATAGATGCGGCCCAGCTCCCGCACTTCTTCGCGGTGCAACCGGCGCAACGAACTGTGATCAAGCAAGCTCAGCAATTCTTCGAGTCGCTGCCAGGCGTTTTTTCGTTTGTCGATGAATCGATCCATAAGGAGGTCAGCATTCCAGTCGGTCGGTCATTCGTTGGCTACTGTTCTCAAGTCTCAAGTCTCACGGAGCCCGGCCACTAGCCTGAACCCTCTACAATTCTGATCTATTATGTATTTGCATGTCGCCACCAAATCCGAAACGCCTTGTCGAGTGTGTACCAAACTTCAGCGAGGGCCGCAAGGTAGAAACAATCGCCGCATTGGTTAAAGCAATCAGCGCGGTTGCCACTGCCTGCGTGCTCGACACTCACATCGATCCGGATCACAACCGCTCAGTTATCACCTTCGTAGCGGCACCAGAAAAAATAGTCGACGCTGCTTTCAATGCGGTCGCCAGAGCTTCCCAGTTGATTGATATGCGCACGCACAGCGGCGTCCATCCGAGGCTGGGCGCGACTGATGTGCTGCCGTTCATTCCGGTCGCAGGAATCAGTCTGGACGAATGCGCTGCGCTTGCGCACCAGGCGGGCGAACGCATCGCGCGAGAACTGTCCATCCCCGTCTACTTCTACGAAAGTGCTGCGCTCAAACCAGAACGTAAGCCTCTGGAGAATGTGCGGCGCGGCGCGTTGGAGCTTTTGCGCAAGCAGATTGCCGTTGAGCCATCGCGCGTACCTGACGCTGGTCCATTATCGGTTCATGAAACTGCCGGAGCAATCGCAGTCGGCGCGCGACCATATCTGATCGCCTTCAACGTTAATCTGGCGAGCAGGGATGTTTCGATTGCGCGCGATATCGCCCGAGTGATTCGAGCGCGGAGTGGCGGCCTTCCGTTCTTGAAAGCACTTGGCTTTGAGTTAAGCACGCGCGGTTTGGCGCAGGTTTCGATGAATCTCGTGAATTACGAACAGACGGGCGTCACCGCAGCTTATCAGGCTGTGCGACGCGAAGCGGAACGTCATGGCGTCGAAATAGTTTCAACGGAGATCGTCGGGCTGATTCCACTTGCGGCGCTGGATCGAGAGGCCGCTTACTTCAGCAAGTTGGAGCATTTTTCCGAAGACAAGATTCTCGAGCACCGCTTGAAGATTTGCGAGTGAGGATTGTAGGGGCGTCCCTCCGTGGGCGCCCTCGTTTTATTGAAGGGTTCTTTAGATCAAACACTGGGGCGCCCACGGAGGG